>CAVFWS010000030.1:0-17717 GCA_963626295.1 Clostridium sp. CAG:138 | reverse complement strand
GCGCAGCGGTTTTGTAAACCGCTGGTCGGGGGTTCGAATCCCTCTGCCGGCTCCAGTGATGATTACTGAAAGGTTATACAGAAATGCGCAAGAAAATTATTGCCGGAAACTGGAAGATGAACGTCAATCCGTCTGAGACGGCCGCTCTCGTCAAGGGTGTCGCGGAGGCGACCAGCGATTTCGCCGGCAAGGTTGACATCGTGTGCTGCACGCCCGCGATCGATGTCCCGGCGGCGGTCGCCGCCGCGGCCGGAACGCAGGTTGAGATCGGCGCGGAGAATTGCCACTGGAAGGAGTCGGGCGCATATACGGGCGAGATTTCGACCGGCATGCTCCTTGACGCCGGCGCGAAGTACGTCATCATCGGCCACAGCGAGCGCCGCCAGTACTTTGGCGAGACGGATGAGACCGTGAATCTCCGTGCGCGCGCCGCGATTGCCGCCGGCCTTACGGCGATTGTCTGCGTAGGCGAGACGCTTGAGGAGCGCGAGGCGGGCAGGCTCAACGAGGTGATCGGGCGCCAGATGAACGTTGGCCTCAAGGACGTGACGGCGGCGGACTGCGCAAAGCTCGTGATCGCATACGAGCCTGTGTGGGCCATCGGCACCGGCAAGACGGCAACTCCCGACCAGGCACAGGAGGTGCACGCCCTCATCCGCGCAACCCTCGCCAAGCTCGTCGGCGCCGAGACCGCCGAGACCGTGCGCATCCAGTACGGCGGCTCGATGAAGCCCGGCAACGCCGCCGAGCTGCTTGCGAAGAAGGACATTGATGGCGGCCTCATCGGGGGCGCGGCACTCAAGGCGGCAGATTTCGCGGGCATCATCGAGGCGGCTGCCAAGGCGTAGGCCATAGGCGGGCAATGTCTCCGCAATAGGCGAAAGGGCATCCGGCCAACTGGCTTGGACGCCCTTTCGGTTTCTCCTGTCCGCCGCATTGCCGATGCGGTGAGTCTTGATGCGCCTTGATGGAATGCGCAGAGTGCGGTCTTGTGCAATTGTCATCTTTTCTCAATTAATTTCAGAATGTTTCGCGCCACTCTCACGGGTTTTGTTGTAGAATGCGCCCGTTGTTTTCAAGCAGAAGAAGGAACACCAATCAAATGAAGATCAAAGAAGACAGTTACATGTACGAGATGATTCGTACGGAACTGACTGACGTTGTGGGCGACGAGTTCGTCGACACGAAGTTTGCGGACAAGTTTGGCCATTCGATCGACTACTACTGGATCCCGGAGATGTGGCACGACCGTGGCCGCGTGTGCCCGAAGCCGGATTTCGTGGTCCGCCCGAAGACTTCCGAGGAAGTCGCTCGGATAATGAAGATCGCGAACCAGTACAAGATACCGGTGGTGCCGTGGGGCGGAGGTTCGGGCAGCCAGGGCGGTGCGCTGCCGATCTACAACGGCATTGTCCTTGACATGAAGCGCATGAACAGGATCGTCAGGATCGACAAGCAGGCGCTCACGGTCACGGCGCAGACGGGCATCATCACGAAGCACCTTGAGTGGGGCTGCAACAAGGAAGGTCTCTCCACGATGCACCTCCCGGCGTCCATTGCCTGCTCGACGATCGGCGGATTCCTCGCGCATCGCGGCACGGGCGTGCTGTCCACGAAGTACGGCAAGATCGAGGACATGGTGATGTCGCTTGAGGTCGTGACGCCGACCGGCGAGATCATCCGCACGCTCCCGGTCCCGCGCCATGCGTCGGGTCCGGACATGACGATGCTCTTCCTCGGCAGCGAGGGCACGCTCGGGGTTATCACGGAGGTGACGCTGAAGGTCCATCCGCAGCCGGAGAGCCGCCAGTTCCGCGCCTACATATTCAAGGATTTCCACACCGCGATGCAGGCGGGCCAGACGCTCATGCGCAGCCGCCTCCAGCCGTGCGCGATGCGCCTCTACGACGAGACGGAGACGAAGACGCACGTGTCGAAGGTGTTCGGCATCGATCTCGACAAGGGCGCGTACCTCGTGTTCGGGTTCGACGGGCGCAAGGACATCGTGGATCTCCAGATGAAGCACGCCCGCGAGATCATGGAGGGCGAGTTCAAGGGCAAGGATCTCGGCTCCAAGGGCGGCGAATGGTGGTGGGAGAACAAGTACAAGTTCTTCTATCCGGGCTACATGTTCCACGTGCCGCAGGCCTTCGGAACGCTCGACACGGTTGCGGACTTCTCCCACATCGAGAACGTCTATTGGGCCATGAAGAAGGTCGTCAACACGGAGTTCCCCGATGCCCGCTTCATCGGACACTTCTCGCACTGGTACGACTGGGGCTGCATGCTGTACGCCCGCTTCATCTTCCCCGGCGACAAGGTGCCGCCAAACGCCGAAGAGGCCGCCGCCCTCTACAACGCCGTGTGGGACAAGGCGATCCGAGCGGCGATCCGCGAAGGTGGCGTGATCAACGAGCACCATGGCGTCGGACTCAAGCTTGGTCGCTACATGAAGGATCTCTATGGCAAGGCAATGCCCGTGCTCGAGGGCATCAAGCAGAAGCTCGATCCGAACGGCATCATGAACCCCGGCAAGATGGGGCTCGCCGGCTGCTAAACAGAAGGAGATTTGGAAATGAACATTGACAAGTTTGAAGAAGCGATGATGAACTGCCGGTTCTGCTTCATGTGCCGGCACCTCTCGACAATCGGACAGGTGCGCAGCACCGAGGTCGACACGCCCCGCATTCGCGCGGCCATGCTCTACGGTCTGCGCACTGGCACAAATTCGTTTGACGACAGCGATTTCGTCGATGCGCTCTACCGTCAGGAGCTCTCGGCCTGCTGCGTCCACCACTGCGTGAACCATTACGACGAGAACGGTCTCGCCCTCGCGGCTCGCGCCGACGTCGTGGAGGCCGGCAAGGCCCCGGAGAAGGTGAAGAAGCTCGCGAAGAAGTACATGAAGAGCGAATTCACGGCAAAGGGCAAGGGTACGCTCGCGTACTTCCTCGATGCGACAACTGCGGCGGACAAGGACGTCGTGGCTTCCGCGAGGAGGCTCTTTGCGGCGGCGAAGGCAGACCCCGTCGTAATCGAGGGCGGCTCCATCGGCAAGGCCCTCAAGGTCCTTGGCTATCTGCCGGAGGCGAAAGCCGCGGCCGAGAGGTTTGCGGCGTTCCTTGCGGAGAAGGGCATAAGGACGCTTGTGGTGTCCAATCCGGCGGCGTTCGACGCCCTTACGAGGGACTACCCCGAATTCGGCGTGAAGCTTCCCTGCAGGGTGCTTTGCATCTCGAACTACCTCATCCAGGCGAAGGTCGCGTTCAAGAAGGCCGCCGGAGAAGTGTATTACCTTGCGGACGACTTCATGCGCAACTACGATGGATGCGAGTGCCCGGAGAAGCTGCTCAAGGCCATCAAGGCCAGGAATCTCCCGTTCGGCACGAACGACGAGGAGTCGTACTGCTGTGGCGAGGGCGCCGTCGTGTTCGACGAGCTCAACCCGGAACTCGTCAAGGACCTTGCCGCGTACGTTGCGGAACGCGCCGACCATCCGAAGACGGACAGGATCGTCGTCCTCTCGGCCTACACCAAGAAGATTCTCAAGAAGTATGGCAAGCTGAACGTCATGACGATGGAAGAGCTTGCCGCTTCCTGCCTGTGAGGTGAGAGATGCTCGTTAACATGAAGGAGATGCTGACGGCCGCGCGCAAGGCGCGCAAGGCCGTCGGCGCGTTCAACATCACGAACTACGAGACTGCGGCGGCCGTCCTCAAGGCGGCCGAGGCGGAGAATGAGCCCGTGATCATCCAGCTTTACATGCGCCTCTTCGACACGGGGAAGGCGTATGACCTGTGCGGCACGCTCCAGCGGCTCGCATATCGCGGCAAGGTGCCGGTTGCGCTGCACCTCGACCACGGCAATACCGTGAAGCATGCGACGGATGCGCTCGCGTGGGGATACACGTCGGTCATGTACGACGGATCCAGGAGCGCATACGACGAGAACGTGAAGTGGACGAGGTTCGTCGCCGACTACGCGCATGCCCTTGGGGCGACTTGCGAGGGCGAGATCGGCCATGTCGCCCAGGGGGACGAGACGGCCCTTACCGACGTCGCGGAGGCCGTCTCGTTCGCAAAGGCGACGGGCGTGGACGCGCTTGCGGTCTCGATAGGTACGGCCCACGGCTACTACAAGGCGGAGCCGAAGCTCGACATTCCCCGCTGCGCCGCGATCGCCGCGGAGCTTCCGGATACTCCGCTCGTCCTGCATGGGGGCAGCGGCACTCCGCTCGCGGATGTCCGCCGTGCAATCGAATCCGGCATCGCGAAGGTGAACATCGCGACGGAATTCCTTGACGGCTACATCAAGTCCACGCTCAAGGTCTTCGGCGACCTGAATGGGACATTTGTGCCGCCGGACAAGCTGGCGGATCCAATCATCGACGCATGCGCCGCTCACGTGCAGAGGCTCATCCGGTTCTTCGCCGGACGGTAGAGGGGAGTCCGTAGATGCCGTCATTCCTCGTTCGTGGTGCGCACGTGGTCGCTCCGGGCCGCGATCTTGGCAAGGCGTCAATACGCATTGACGGCGGGCGCATATCGGAGGTCGGTGAAGGCCTGGCTCCGGCGGCGGGCTGCGAGACGATGGATGCGGATGGGCTTACGCTGCTTCCGGGGTTCGTCGACATCCATTCGCACGGACGCGGCGGCGCGGACTTCTGCGACGCGACGGATCAGGCATTCGAGACGATCGGGCGCGGCAAGCTCGCGGATGGCGTGACGTCCTTCCTCGCGACAGGGCTGACGCGCCCTGAAGGAGACCTTGCCGAGCTTTGCCGTTGCGCGGCGAGATATATGGCGGGTCCTGCAATGGGTGCGACATGCCTTGGAGTGCATCTGGAAGGTCCGTTCTTCAACCAGAGGATGGCGGGCGCACAGAATCCCGACTACCTCAGGAAGCCCGATATCGGTCTCGTCGACCGGCTCAACGCACTCGCGCCAATCCGCAAGGTCTCCTACGCGCCCGAACTTGACGGCGCAATCGCGTTCACCTCCGGGCTCCGAGAAAGGGGGATTGTCGCGTCGCTCGGGCACTCCGAAGCCGACTACAATACATTCGAGCAGGCCCGTGCCGCAGGGGCGACGCATCTCACGCATTTCTGCAATGCGATGATGCCGATCCATCATCTGCGTCCATCGATGGTGACTGGCGGAATGCTGGCGGATGACGTGTATGCCGAGGTCATCGCCGATGGCGTGCATCTTTCCGACCCGATGATCCGTCTCATCGCCAAGACGAAGGGGCCGGATCGCGTGATGGTGATCACGGACGCAATGTGCGCGGCTGGCGAGCCAGACGGGATCTATTCGCTCGGCGGACTCCGCGTCAGGGTCGAGAAGGGCCGGGCGACCCTTGCCGATGTCCCGTATGACCCGAACGCCGTGGTGTCGAACGTGGCGGGTTCTGTCGCCCTTTATCCGCAATGCGTGAAACGCTGGGTCCGCGCATCAGGCCTCCCGCTTGAGGAGTCCGTGAAGGCTCTTGGATTCAATCAGCTCCGGTCTCTCGGCATATCCGACCGCGGCGACATCAGTGTCGGGCAGATCGCCGACCTCGTTCTCGTGGATTCCGACCTTGATCCGCAAGTCACAGTCGTTAACGGAGAAATCGCATGGAAGCGCAGATGAAGAACGAAGGCAGGAACTACAAGTGGACGCTTCTTGCGCTACTGACCGTGACGTATTTCCTTATGCACGGTTCGCGCCAGATCTTCAACGCCTCGCTGCCGGACATAAAGCACTGCCTGCCCGGCACAAGCGACGCGGAGTGGGGGCTTACGCGCACCGTATTCCTCTTCGCCTACGGGCTTGTGGTGCCGCTTGCCGGCATAGCCGCTGACATGCTACGCCGCAAGTGGGTGCTTGTCGTCGGCGCCCTCTTCTTCTCCGTTGGCGTGTTCTTCACCGGGTACGTGGACGGGTTCATCGCCATGCTCGTATTGTACGGGCTCATGAACGGCATCGGGCAATGCATGATTCCGGCATCGTGCTCGTCGCTGATCGCGCAGTACCACGTGAAGACGCGGTCGACGGCGTTGTCCATCTACCAGACGGGGCTCTATTTCGGCGTGATAATCTCGTCCGTACTCGCCGGGTGGCTTGGCGGCATCGCCGTTGACGGCTGGCGCTACGCCTTCTGGGGCTTCGGGGCGTTCGGCGTCCTGTGGGCGGTGATCCTCGCCGTGTTCCTGCGCGACACCCCGCCCCTGCACTGCATGCATTCGGAGCATCATCACCAGGGGGTGGAGCATGGGCTCACGGTGCGCCCGTCCTTCCGCGACGCCTGCCTTGCCATGGTCTCGAAGCCGACGGCGCTATGCCTGACGTTCGCGTTCGGGATGCTCGTGTTCGGCTCGAACTGCTTCCGCACGTTCCTGCCGCTCTTCATGCGCCAGCCGGCGGCGGATGGCGGGTTCGCCCTCTCGTCCGCAAGCGCCGCGTTCCATTCCGTGTTCTGGTTCTACATCGGCTCGTTCATCGGCATCGCGTCCGGCGCCAGGCTTTCTGACCGTCTTGCGCACCGCTTCCCTGCGATCCGCATCAACATGATGATCTTCGGTCTGGCAATCTCCGCGCCGACGATGGCGGCGATGGTGTACATGCCCACGCTTGGGCTATGCTGCTTCATGACCTTCCTTTTCGGGCTCGGCGGCGGGCTATTCGACTGCTCGCTCTACGCCGGGCTCTTCGAGGTCGTCGCGCCGCACTACCGTGCGGCCGCGACCGGGGTGTACCTGTGCGGCGCATTCCTGATAGGATGCCCCGCGACGGCAGCGCTCGGGTACGTGGGGCAGCACTTCTCGTACCAGCACGGCATCGCCCTCTTCGGGGCGACCTACGCGCTTGGCGCCCTTGCGGTCCTCTTCGCACGGCTCGTGTTCTTCCGGCGCGACCGCGTTGAGGCATAGGCCGCGAGCGTGTGAGGGGAGACGGTTGAGAGGTTGAGAAGTATGAAAATGAGAATCGTGTATGGAATTCTTCTGGTGTTCTGCATCGGGGGCTTCGGCGGAAGGGCCGAGGCGGCGGAGCTGCGCGGGCCGCTGCCGATCCTTTCCGTGCCGTACCACGACGACGGTGCCCTGGACGTGGAGACGCTTGTCCGGGAGGCGCGGTTCGTCGCGGACGCCGGGGTTGAAGGATTCATCTGGTGCCAGTCGAACGACGCGATCGACCTTCTTGCGGTCGAGGAGAAGAAGGCGTCGTTCGCCGCCTTGGCCCGCGAGTTTGGTGGTGAGGACGTCTACGTGACGCTCGGCTGCCAGGGGCGCGACACGGCCGCGATGGTCGAACTGGCGACGGAGGTGGAGCGTCTGGCCGCCGCGCATCCGGCGACGAAGCTTGCGATCGCGTGCCGTCCACCCCATGATGCGCGTACCGAGGGGGACATTGAGAAGTACTACCGCACGCTGGCCGGAATCGCGAAGCGTCCGGTCATCATCCAGACGTACACGTCCGACGTGGTGCCCATCCCATCGAGCGAGCTTCTCATACGCCTCGCGAAGGAATACCCTTCGGTGTACGGCTGGATCCAGGAGGAGACGGGCGGCGAGGACGCGAACGCACGGATGCGCAGGGAGTGCGCGGATCCGGCGGTGAAGACGGTCTTCAGCGCGTGGGGCAGCTACGGCTGGCTTGACCAGTACCGCAACTACGGCACGCGCGGACTCATCTCCGAGCGCGCCGGATACGCCGATTGCCTGATGAGGGTCTGGGACGGCCTTGAGGAGTGGAACCGCCTGCGCGAGTCCGACGTTTCCTTGGCCGGGGATGCCCTGAAGAAGGCGGAGGATCTCTGGGCAAGGTACCTCCTCGTCATGAACCTCAAGGAGACGATCCCGGGCGGACACCTCCGCGGCTTCAACCTCTACCTGCTCAAGAAGCGCGGGATCTTCAAGAACTGCGTTTCGCGCGAGTACGTGGAGAAGGGCGACGTTTCCGGGAGGTGGAAGCTCGGGAGGCGCGTGTTCACCGCCGCGGAGACGAACGAGATAGAGCGGAGGTGGGCGCACATGGCGGACGCGATCCCGGCAAGGACGTTCGTATCGAGGCTGAAGGTGCTTCCGGGGGAGCGCTGGTACGGCGCCGCGGTGAACCTTGGCGCGTACCAGCCCTGGACCGATGAGTCCGAGACGTTCAACATCGACTACGGCAAGCGCGACTACGACCTCTCGTCGGAATGCTGGGGCGGCGGCGTAATGCCGTTCCTCGTCTCGGACAAGGGACGCTACATATGGAGCGATTCGCCGTTCAGGTTCCGATTCACGAAGGGGACGATCCGCATCGAGTCCAACGACGAGCGGGTGGGGGTGACCGCCGCGGGCTCCACGCTGCGCGAGGCCTACCTCGCGGGCATGGGCAGGCACTTCCCGTTCAGCGGAGTGCGCCCCCCGTCGGAGTTCTTCGCGAAGCCACAGTTCAACAACTGGATCGAGATATTCCTCCACGGCGCGAACCAGGAGGTGAGCGAGAAGTACGTGCGCGACCTCGCCGACAGCGGCTTCCCCTGCGGCGTGTTCATGACGGACGGCGGCTGGGTGAAGTACCACGGGGCGGAGCTCTTCGACGAGATCAGGTTCCCCGACCCGCTCAGGTACTTCGACCTCATCCGCGCCAACGGCTGGAAGTCCCTTGTCTGGATGAGCCATTTCGTCTCTCCCGACAGCCCGCGGGAATACCGTAAGCTCCGCTACTATCCGCGCGCCGGAATCCCAGGCAGCGGCTACGAGAAGGGTCTCGACTATCTCGTCCACCGCAAGGATTCCAGCCAGGCAACGCTGATGCGTTGGTGGAGCGGCATAAGCGCCGCCTACGACCTGACGAATCCCGACGCGTTCGAGTACTACGTCAGGCGCATGCAGAAGTTTGCCTCGGACTATCACTTTGACGGCTTCAAGTTCGACGCGGGCAACCCCGAATTCCTCCAGGAGGACGACTACCGCCTCTTCAAGCCGGGCATGCCGCGCTGCGAATACGGCCGAGCCTACTCCATGGTGGGCACGCGCATACCGTACAACGAATTCCGCAGCGGATACGGCACCGGCGGGCAGGCCATCGTGCAGCGTCTCCACGACCAGCCGCACACCTGGAAGGCGCTGAAGGCGATCATAAGGGACATGATCTGCGCCGGCCTGATCGGCTATCCGTATGCTGTCGGCGACATGATCGGCGGCGGCGCGTGCGGCAGCTTCTTCCCCGGGGAGCCGTTCTCCCAGGAGCTGATGGTGCGCAGCTGCCAGCTGCAGGCGCTCATGCCCATGATGCAGTTCTCGCTCGCGCCGTGGCGGGTCCTCTCCAAGGAGTATTGCGACATATGCCGCGACTACGCGAACCTCCACTGCGAGTTCGCCCCGTACATCCTCAGGCTTGCGGACGAGGCCGCGAAGACGGGCGAGCCGATCCTGCGCTCGATGGACTACGAGTTCCCCGGGCAGGGCTTCGGCGATTGCGATACGCAGTTCATGCTCGGTCCGGACTGGCTTGTGGCCCCGGTGATCACGGAGGACAGCGCCGTAACGGTGCGTCTGCCGCCGGGCGTCTGGCGTGATGATCTCGGAGAGCGCCATGTCGGCCCGAAGACGCTGAACCTCACTTCGGTGCCGATCGCCCGTCTGCCCCGCTTCAACCGCGTAAGGTAGGCGGGGGTCAGGCGCCTCTCCACCCGCGCATCGACATCCCCGTGGCCTTTTTGAATAGGGCCTTGAGCGTGTTGGGGTTGTCCCATCCGCAGTCGGACGTGATCTTGTCGATGGTGTCGGCTGACGAGCGCAGCCGCCGCTTCACCTCTTCCAGGCGAACGCGGATGATGGAGTCGTGAACGGTTTCGCGCTGCAGTTCCTTGAACCTGAGGTCGAGGAGCGACCTGGATACCTTCAGGTGACGTGCCACGTCCGACACGGATATCTTCCGTGTGGCGTTGCGTTCGATGAACGCGATCGCCTTCTGCACCATCTTCCCCGTGTTCGACATCTGCACGGTTGATTCCCTAAGGACAACTTGCCTGACGCCTATTAGAGTGACGCCGCCTGTGTGCCGCGGCGTTTTCCCTTGGGACATGGCGCGGTCGAGCAGCATCGCGGCCATGCGTCCCTCGCGCTTGAAGTCCGGCTGTATGGACGAGATCGTAGGCTCCGCGTTTTCGCAGAGGATAGGGTCGTTGTTGACTCCGAGGATGCCGATGTCGGCAGGGATCTTGATTCCGGCCTCACGGCAAACGTCAATGACCTCGTATGCGCGGTCGTCACAGGCGGCGAGCAGTCCGCAAGGCTTCGGAAGGGTCGTTAGCCAACGGCGCAGGGCCGTCTTGCTCTCGGTCTTGTCCTGGAAATGCGTGACGTCGAACATGCGTGTCATGAAGCCAGCCTTCTCCAGCGTGTCGCGGAAGCTTCGGCCCCGTTCTCGGCTCCAGTCGTCGTCCGTCGGGTAGCCAATGTAGCCGTAGCTTTTGTAGATGCCCTGCCGGAGGAGCGTGTTCGCCGCCGTCCTCCCTACGGCCTCGGCATCGCTCTTCACCGTCTGGACGGCAGGGCAGGACGCGAAGGCTCCCGAAGCGACGTTCATCAGCACCGTCGGGAGGCGGCACTTTGCGATCTCGCGGAACGCCTCGTCCGCGCCGGGCAGGCCGACGATGAATCCGGTCGCGCCGCGCGCGATCTCCTTGCGGACGGTCTCCGCCGTGAACTCGTGGAGGGTGCGGTAGATGGCGAGGTTCCAGCGCGGGCCTTCCGAAAGGTACTCGAAGATGCCGTTGAGCTTGTCCTGTCCGGCGATGCCGGCCATTCGCAAGGCAACTACTACGTGCTTGGGCTTATGGGTTCGCATGCGGGAAGTATAGCAGATTATGGAGCAGGCCGACAGGCGATGACAGATTTGCCCCTACGACGGAGGTGGTCGCAATGTGAACGGTCTGGCGGTGACGGCATGCCTTGCCAACCTCGGTGGGAGTGAGCCTGAACGCCGCCGCCACCGTGTCCGCGTGCTTGCCCAGACCAGTCGTAGGCGCCTATGCCCAGCCGAAGGATACGCGCCCGCTACCACCGCATTTATATAAATGCGGTGGTAGCGGGCGCGTACGGATGCCAACGCGGGATAAGTGCAAAAAAAAGGGGGGGGGGGTAGATTTTTGCAGTTTGCGTATTGCTCTTTTCCGCAGATTCTGTATAATACCGCGCCATACAAATGGTGTGCCGATGCGGCATCGGCGCTGGACGAACTGGAGAAGACCACGCGAAAGCGGGAAAGGAACATCATGAAGCGTTTAAAGGCATTCCAGGCCTGCGGGAGACGTTGCCTCGCGGCGATGGCCGCGGCGATTCTCCCTCTCGCCTCGCTCGATGCGGCGACGACTGTCGCCTGGCAGGCGGCCACTGCCGCCGAAGACGGCGCGTATCGCCTTTCCGCGCCGCTCTCGAACTGGTTCGACGGCGCGATCCCGGGCCCCTCGCTCACCGGCCTCAACCTCCGCCTCTTCGGCAGCGGACGCGACGTGATCCTGCACGACCTCGGCGACGGCTTCAGGGTGCGGCAGCTTCAGTTCACGGATGGGCACAAGGTCAGGCGCCTCGCGGGCGACTCGTTCGTCATCGGCGACGGCGGCATCGTTGTCGGCGGCAGCAACGCGGGCTTCGAGACGCTGACGGTCGGGAACGACCTCATCGCCGGCACGAACGCGACGATCGCCATGATTGCAGCCGAGGGAAACACGCTCGTTCTCGCGGGCGACCTGTCCTACGACTCCTCAGACGCGACGCTGACGAACTTCACCTGGTGTCTCTATGGCGCGGGCGACTTCGTGCTCAGTGGCGACTGGCTCCAGGACGCATTCCCGAAGCACCAGCACAAGCTCGGCGGCTCGTCCGGCGCAAGCGGCACGGTCTACGTGGACGGACGCATCCGCATCCCGAACATCGAGGTGCGCAACGGCGAGCGCGTGGTCATCCGCGACGGCGGCACACTCGAGACGTGGAACGGCGGCGAGGGCGTCTACTCCTTCCTCCAGAAATCGACGGTCGACGTGGAGTCTGGCGGACGCCTCCTGCTTCTCGGCCAGACGTGCTTCGCGCAGGTCGCGGGCGTCACGAACGAGATCAGCGTCGCCGCCGGCGGCTATGCCGACCTGCGCGGCAGCTATGCCCGCATGGCGAACAACGGCGTCTCGCGCTTCAGCGTGGACGGAGGCCTCCTGCACTGGCTCGCGGGCGGACGGGGCGGCCTGACGGAGAACGGGCGGACAGAGGTGTGCGTGAGGGACGGCGGCCGCATCGTAGTCGCCAATTCGAACGGCGTGGTTGGCGAGTTCCACGCGGGCATCACGTCTACGAGGGCTGCGCCCGCGTATCCCGAGGGCAGCGAGATCCGCCTCGAGTCGGGCGGCGAGCTCGTGACGACGCTGATCTGCAACCGCCCGAACTCGGAGACCTTCCTCGACGTCCCGGTGAAGATCGTCTTCGACGGCGGCGTCCTGGCGAGCGCGCGGAACGGCGGCCTCTTCACGTTCGATGGCAAGGCGACGGCGGAGAGGAACCAGCTCCGCGTCATCGTCCGCGGCGGCGGCGCCGCTATCGACACGCGGGAGGGGACGGGGACGCTCGAATGGAACGGCGTCGCCATCTCCGGAACGGACGTCGAGGGCGGGTCGGACGGCGCGTTCGAGAAGCGCGGCCAGGGCGCGTTCCGGCTTTCGGCCATGTACAAATCGTCCGGCGCATTCCGCGTCGCGGCCGGTTCGCTCGAGATCGCCGACGCGGCATACTTCAGCGGCAAGGCGCTTGAGCTGCGTCCGCGCGCCTCGGTATCCTTCACGGGAACGGCGCTCGCGCTCTCCTCGCTCACGGCGAAGGACGGCATCATCCGCCTCTCCGCCGGCCAGTCGGTCTCCGTCGGGTCGGCGCCGTCCGTAGACGGTGCGCTCGTATTCGACGTGAACACGGGGACGGACGGCACGTATGCGCTCCTGACCGGCGAGGGCCTCGATGACTCGCTCGCGGCGAAGTGCCGCGTCCTCTCGCCGACGGCCGGCAAGGGCGCGGCGTTCTCGGTCGAGGGCGCAAGCCTCGTGCTGACGGTCGCGGACGGCGATGCGCCCGACGCGCCGGCGCTCGCGGCGAGCGAGGACACCCGTGAGTTCTACGTGGCGGGGGGCGCGGCGACGGTCGGCGACGCAGACCTTGCGGGGACGGCCTCGTACCTCTCCGGCGGAGCGTCCGTCACGTATGCGGGCTCCGGAGCGACGCTAAACGCCGACAGTTTCGGCGCGTTCGGCGGCACGGCATCGTCGCTCACGCTCGGCGCGGGCGCAGGCCCCGTCACGTTCGACGGGACGCCCGACCTCTCCATGGCGATGGCTGAGGCCGCGCCTGTCGTGAGGCTTTCAGCCGCGTCGGCATCGGGGCGGTTCGTGTTCACGGGCGACTGGCAAGCGTCGCCGCCATGGACGTCGGCGTGGTTCGGGTTCGTGTTCGGCTCCGGCCTCTATTCGTTCGACGCGGGCTTCGCTCTTGACGGCTCGCTGTCGCTGAATCTGGCGAAGGGGCAGACCGTCTCGCTTTCCGCCCCGGAGATCTCGATGGAGGCGGCGACGGACGCGACGGGGGCCACCAAGGCGGCGCCGGGCGAGGCGACCACCGTGGCGCTGGACGGCATCGCCGTCACTGCGGCGGCGGGCGGCGACGGGTCCCTGGACGACTTCTTCGCTGGCGCGACGGCCCTCGCGCTCGGCGCGGGCGGCGCGTCGTTCGACACGCAGGGGCTCGACGTCACGGTCACGCAGACGCTCCTCGCGGACCCGGCCGGGGCGGCGGCCTCCGCCGGCTTCGAGAAGCGCGGCGCGGGCACGCTGACGCTCGGCGCGGGGATGAACGTCATCTACGGGCCGCTGACGGTTTCGGGCGGAACGCTCAAGGCCGGCTTCGCGACGGGGCAGCAGAAGGCGTATCCATCCGGAGCCCTCGCGATCTGGGACTTCGACGGCGACGACCCATATGCGGACAAGTCGGGCCACGGCTACCGGCTCGCGCAGTCTCATCCGGACGGGCGGCAGGTGGGCTTCACGGCCGAGAACGCCTACCTCGGATCGGCGGCGATCTTCTCGAACGCCAGCGTCGGCGCCTCGGACGGCGGATCGCTCTGCAACGCGGACTTCACTGGGGCCACGTTCCTCCGTCAGTCGGTCAGCGCGCGCGTCCGCCTCGCGAGCTACGACGTTAACTCGGGCATCGTCTCGACGCGCTCGAAGAGCGACTTCTCGGGCTCGCCCGGGACGTTCGACCTCGCGTACAAGACCGTATGGAACACGAACGGCGTCTCCGTCACGGGCGGCGTCAGCGGCTTCGGCACCATCTGGGGCGTGTCCGGCGCGTCCGTGTGGGACTACGCCGCCGGCGGCAGGCCGTCGCTCAACGAGTGGCACCATATCGTGATGGTGCAGGACAACGGCGTCTACACGTCGTACCTTGACGGCGTCCGCTACGTGGACGGATTCAAGGGCTCTGCGGTGCAGTTCATAGCGAGCGGCTGCATGGTCACGATTGGCCAGGGGCACGCTACAGGCGAGTTCATGCACAACGGCGGCATGATCGACGAGGTGATCGTCTATCCGCGCGCACTGTCGGCGGACGAGGTGAAGGCCCTCCACGAGGGTGCGCAGGCCTCGGCGAGCTTCGCGGCGACTGTCGCGGCGGACGCCACGTGGGACCTCGACGGGACGACGCCGACGGTGAGGAGCCTCGCCGGCGACGGCGCGGTCGTAAACGGGACGATCACGGTCACGGATGCGATCTCGGTCGGCGAGCGGCACACGCTCTCCGTAGAGAGGCTCGCTGTCTCGGGCGCGGCCGGCGTCCTCGACCTCGGATTCGGCACGGAGACCAAGCCCAAGGTGGGCGAGACCGTCGAGGCGATGGCCATCGGCGAGATCGACGAAGGTTCGCTCGCGAACCTGAGGCGGTGGACGGTGACGGGGGCCGGCAGGATGCCCGAGGGCCGCAGCGTGTCGCTGTCCGTGGAGAACGGCGTCCTGAAGGCTACGGTCCGCGGGCTCGGATCGCTCTTCATCATCAGATAGCTCCTGGAATGAGGGATGCCATTGCAAAGGCCCTTGCAATCAGCCGTGAAATCTGCTAAATCTTCTGAAACGACTACAGGACATAAACGAACAACCAAGGCACAGACATGAGATACAAGACACCACTGAACGCAATCCTCCCCATCCTTTCACTTCTCATCCTCCCGCTCGCGGCCGCCGCGAAGACGGAATGGAAGGATTCGGCCCCGGTCCCGAAGGACGCGCTCGTCGTCCGGACGCCTCGCGGCGACGTGCGCATCGACCCGCTCGCGGCGAACCTGTTCCGGGTGCGCGTGAGGCCGACGGGCGACAGAGTCTGGACGGAGAGTGCGCTGAACCGCTACGGCATCCTTGAGCGCGACTGGCCGGCGTCGGGCGCGAAGCGGACTGCCGGCGCCGTCTCGACGGCGGAGGCGGAGGTCGCGGTGGACGCGGCGACGGGGCGGGTCTCGTTCCGCTCGCGCGTCTCGCGGGCCGACCTCGCGATCGACGCGGCGCTCGCGGGCAAGGGCTACCGGGTGCGCTTCCCGCTCACGAAGGGAGAGCGTGTCTACGGCCTCGGCGACGTAAGCCGCGACAACATCCAGCGCCGCCCCGGCCGCTACGAGATATGGGTAAAGAACGTGAACAGCTACATCCCGATGCCGATGGCCGTGACGTCGGCGGGGTGGGGCGTGCTGATGAACACGACGTGGCGCAACACGTTCGACGTCGGCGCGGCGGACGCGGACGCGCTCGTCTGCGAGGCGCCGGAGTCGCCGCTCGACTTCTACGTGTTCTGCGGGCGCGGCTACCGCGAGCTGCTCGACGCCTACACGCGGCTGACTGGCCGCCCGGCGCTCCTGCCGGCCTTCGGCTACGGCTTCACGTACGTCTGCAACGAGAACGTGGACATGTTCGGCCTTACGAACGAGGCCCTGCGCTTCCGCGACATGTCCCTGCCGTGCGACGTGCTCGGCCTGGAGCCGGGCTGGATGAACCCCCACGCGAAGTACGACTACTCCGTCCGCAAGCGCTGGGACCGCGAGAAGTTCGAGTTCGGCTGGAACCCGGCGGGTGCGCACACGTTCATCGGGGCCCTCGGGCGCATCGGATTCAAGCTATCGCTCTGGCTATGCTGCGACTACGACCTCTTCCGCTACGAGGAGGAGTGCGTAGCCGACAAGCCATTCGACTTCGGCGCGGTGCTCGACCGCAAGCGGATGACGAGCGAGGTGAACGGCGTGTTCATCGACGAGCGCATCGAGTCGAAGAGGCAGGTCAAGGAGCTGCCGGCGGCGGAGCGGGCGGCTAAGGAGCGCGAGCTCGCCGCGAGGGCGGCGAAGGCGGCGGACGGGCTGGAGGGAGACGAGCCGTGGTTCGCGCACCTCCGCAAGTTCGTCACGCAGGGGGCGAGGTGCTTCAAGCTCGATGGCGCGCGCCAGGTGACGGAGCATCCGGGCCGCGCCTGGGCGAACGGCATGACGGACGAGGAGGCGCACAACCTCTACCCGCTCGTCTACGGCAAGCAGATGGCGCAGGGCTACGAGGCGTACGCGAAGCGCCGAGCGATGGTCTACTCGGCGGGCGGCTACGTGGGCGTGCAGCGGTTCGTCGCGACGTGGGCGGGCGACACGGGCGGCGGGGCGCGCCCATGCGCGTCGCTGCTGAACCTCGGGATGTCCGGCCACGCGAACCAGAGCTGCGACATGGGCATCCTCGACGTCCGCTCGCTCCACTTCGGATTCCTTCAGACGTGGAGCCAGGAGAACTCGTGGGCATACTGGTACCAGCCGTGGTTCCAGTCCCCGGAGGGCGTCGCGCGCTTCCGCGCCTACGCGAACCTCCGCTACCGCCTCCTGCCATACATCTACACGGCGGCGGCGCAGGCCCACGCGACCGGCTGGCCGGTCATGCGCTCTCTGCCGTTCGAGTACCCGGAGAACCCCGCCTACGACGAGTGCAAGACGTCCTACCTCCTCGGCGACAGCCTGCTCGTCTGCGCGTTCACGGACAAGGCTACGGTCCCGCCGGGCGCTTGGCACGAGTGGCGCACCGACCGGAAGGTCAAAGGCCCGACGACGGAGAGGCTGGATATCTCGGCGGACTGGGGCGGCGGACTCTACGTGAAGGCGGGCGCCGCGATCCCGACATGGCCCGTCAGGCAGCACATCGACGCCGGCTGGAATAGGGAGATCGCCTACGAGGTATGGGCGGGTGCGGACGGCGAGAGCGCACTCTACGAGGACGACGGCAACACGCTCGCGTACCGGAACGGCGGAAGCGCCGTCGCGTGGACGAGGCTGACGGTGAAGGCGGACGGCGCGGCGACGCGGTTCACTGTGGGTCCGCGCGAGGGCGGATCGTTCGGCGGTTCGCGCCGCGTCACGGTGCGCTTCCACGCGCTCGCCGGCAAGCCGGCGAAGGTCCTGCGCGACGGCCGCGAGGTCGCGTTCTCGTGGGACGGGGAAAGGCGCGTCTGCACGGTCGAGGCTTCCGAAGTCCCCGCGAAGGGCGCGACATGGCTTGTTGAATAGAATACGTTTATTTGGTGAAACGAGGATAACGTCCCCGGCGGCGATTTGATACAATACGCCGCACATGGACAGGAAAGGACAGGCGGCGGTCGGCTTCCTCCTCGCGATGGCGGGGCTGGGCGGGCTTCTCTACGGGAT
>CAVFWS010000029.1:0-17867 GCA_963626295.1 Clostridium sp. CAG:138 | reverse complement strand
ATATTCGGATATCGTGCGGGCGAGTCCCTCGTCGAGGCCGATCCTCGGCGACCACCCGAGCGAGCGTATCGCGGAGGTGTCGCACAGCTTGCGCGGCGTGCCGTCCGGCTTCGAGGCATCCCACGATATCTCGGCGCGGCAACCAGTCGCGGCCCTTATCTTCTCGGCGAGCTCCCTGATCGTGATCTCCACGCCGGACCCGACGTTGAGGAGATCCGGCGGTTCCTCCATCCCGAGCACGAAAAGGCACGCCGCCGCAAGGTCGTCCACGTGCAGGAACTCGCGGAGCGGAGTCCCCGTCCCCCAGAGCGGAACGGTCGCGTCGCCATTGACGCGCGCGGTCTCGAACTTGCGGATCATCGTGGGCAGCACGTGGCCGCCCACGACGTCGTAGTTGTCGCCGGTGCCGTAGAGGTTGGTGGGCATCAGAGAATGGTACGTGACGCCCCTGTCCCTGCGGAGGAACTCGCAGAGCTTCAGCCCGGATATCTTCGCGAGCGCATACCCCTCGTTCGTCTTCTCAAGCGGCGAGGTGAGCAGCGCGGACTCCGGGATCGGCTGCGGAGCCATCCTCGGGTAGATGCAGGTCGAGCCGAGGAATAGCAGCCTCTTCACCCCGGCCTCGAAGGCCCCCATGATGGTGTTCATGGCGATGAGCGCGTTCTCGTACAGGAACGTCGCGTTGCCGGCCGAATTGGCGCCGATCCCGCCGACGCGGGCCGCGCATATCACGGCCACGTCCGGCCTCTCGTCCCGGTAGAAGCTCCGCACCGCCGCCGGATCGAGGAGGTCCAGCTCCCCGTGCGAGCGCGTCACGAGGTTTCCGTACCCGGCGGCTCCGAGCGCCCGCACGACCGCCCCGCCGACCATGCCGCGATGCCCGGCCACGTATACCCTGTCCGTCTTACGCATTGGCGAACGCCGCCTCCTTGCGGGCGAGCTCGAGGTCGGCGTCGACCATCATCTTCACGAGGTCCCCGAACCTCACCTTCGGCTCCCAGCCGAGGACTTTGCGCGCCTTCGACGGGTCGCCGAGAAGCTGGTCCACCTCTGATGGGCGCTCGTACCGCGAATCGTGGCGGGTGTGCTTCTCCCAGTCGAGCCCGACGGCGTCGAAGGCGAGCTGCAGGAACTCCTTCACGGAGTGCATCTCGCCCGTGGCGAGGACGAAGTCCTCCGCGACGTCGTGCTGGAGGATGCGCCACATCCCCTCCACGTAGTCCCCCGCAAAGCCCCAGTCGCGCATGGAGTTGATGTTGCCCATGTACAGGCTGTCCTGCAGGCCGTACTTGATGCGGCCCACCGCACGCGTTATCTTGCGCGTCACGAAGGTCTCGCCGCGCCTCGGGGACTCGTGGTTGAACAGTATGCCGTTGGACGCGAACATGCCGTACGCCTCGCGGTAGTTCTTCACCGCCCAGAATGCGTACAGCTTCGCGACGGCGTACGGGGAGCGCGGATAGAACGGCGTGGTCTCCCTCTGCGGGACCTCCTGCACCTTGCCGAAGAGCTCCGAGGTCGATGCCTGGTAGAATCGGATGGACTTCCCCTGCCCCGTCTCGCGGATCGCCTCGAGGAGCCTCATCGTGCCGATCGCGTCCACGTCGCCGGTGAACTCCGGGCTGTCGAACGAGACCCGCACGTGGCTCTGCGCCGCAAGGTTGTACACCTCATCCGGCCTGATCTCGTGGACGAGCCGGGCGAGGCAGCTCGAATCCGTCATGTCCCCGTAGTGGAGGAACATCCTCACGCCGTTCACGTGCGGGTCGGTGTAGAGGCTGTCTATCCTCTGGGTGTTGAACGTGGAGGCGCGACGTACTATGCCATGTACCTCATACCCCTTCCCAAGCAGCAGCTCCGCAAGGTAGCTGCCATCCTGCCCGGTGATTCCGGTGATCAGCGCTTTCTTCATCTCTTCCTTAGTCTGTCATTCGTCCGTCAGGCCCCGCGCCAGACTTCATGCTGCGGATTATACCACACTCGGGAGCAGTCCGGCGCGGCGGGCCACGCGCCGGCAAATCCCACGCACAATCAGCACCATGAAAGGCTCCCTCCAATACACGAGGCAGACAGCATACAGTTTTCCATGCGAAAGTCAAAGTGAAATTCAGTGGCCGGGTTTTATGCTAAAATACCGCCCATGAAAACGAAGCGAACAGCAGACCCGCGTCCGGGCTGGGACGAATACTTCATGGAGATAGCCGGAGTGGTGGCGAAGAGGTCCAACTGCTCCAGGCGCAAGGTGGCGGCCGTGATCGTGCAGTCGAACCACATAATCTCGACCGGGTACAACGGCACCCCGCGTGGCGTGAAGAACTGTTTCGCCGGCGGGTGTCCGCGATGCGCCGGCAAGGTGAAAAGCGGCGAACACCTCGAGGAGTGCCTTTGCGTGCATGCCGAGCAGAACGCGATCTGCCAGGCCGCGTACTACGGGCACGCCACGTCCGGAGCGACGATATACGTGACGATATCCCCGTGCCTCACGTGCGCGAAGCTGATAATCAACTCCGGCATCAAGGAGGTCGTGTACGGCGGCGACTACCCCTACCTCGACGCCGTGGAGAAGATGTTCAGGCAGTCCGGCGTAAAATGCCGCCGGCTCGGGTGACACGGAGTCAGGCAAGCCCATGGAGCAAAGGTTCATAGACCTCAAGACCGCCGCCGCCCTCCTGCACATGGACGCGCTTGAGCTGAAGCACTTCGCGCAGCGCGAGGAGGTCCCCTCGGTAATGCGCGGCGGCGACTTCATGTTCGACTGCCACCTCCTCGGGGAATGGGCGCAGCGCCGGATGATCGGGCTCGCGCCGGGGCGGCTTACCGGGGAGCACGCACAGGCAATGTCCGAGAGGGCGAAGTCCTCCGGGGAGGTCCGCGTGTCCGACCTCCTTCCGCTTGGCGCAATATGCCCGGAGCTGAACGCCAGGAACAAGGGCGGGGTCCTCAGGGACATGACCGACCTTGCGGACTCCACCGGGTATGTCTACGACAGGGACGCGCTCTTCAGGGGTCTCACGGAACGCGAAGAGGCCGCATCCACCGCAGTTGGAGGCGGGGCGGCGTTCCTGCACGTGAAGTTCCACGACGAATACCTGGCATCGGAATCGTTCCTCTGCCTCGGCAAGACGGTGCGTCCGGTGTTCTTCGGGGCGCCGGACGGCGAAGGCACCGACATCTTCTTCCTCATCAGCTGCACCGACCGCCGTCTCCACCTGCACGTGCTGGCGCGCCTGTGCCTTCTTGCGCACGGCACGACGCTTCTTGCGGACATCCGGGCAGCCGCCGATGCCGAATCCATGCTGAAGTGCCTCAAGGACGCCGAAACGGGTCTGCTCGGGACCCTGCGCCGCTGACCTTCCCCATCCATCCATGCGACCATGGCCGCAAGGCCGGATTCAGCCGACAAGGACGTCTTCCTTGGGGTAGCGGATCGCCTCCGGCTCGTCGTCGCCCGAGATCATCAGCACTATCGTAAGGGCGCCGAGCCTTCCCGCGAACATCGCGAGCATGATCACGAACCTTCCCGCCATCGAGAGGGAGGCGGTCGTGCCGCCGAACGAAAGCCCCGTGGTGGTGACGGCGGACACGGACTCGAAGAGGATCCGCTCGAAGTCGCACCCGACGCGCCCTTGCTCGGTGACGAGGAGGGACGCTGCCGTAAGGGCTATCAGGAAGAGGAACACGAACGTTATGATGAACGCCTCGCGGATCACCTCCGGCGGAATCGTTCGCTTGGAGATGACCACCTCCCGGCGCCTGTGGCAGTACGAGTGGACAGTGAAGAGGAACACCACGAACGTCGTCACCTTTATCCCGCCGGCGGCGGATCCGGGGGCCGCCCCTATGAACATCAGCATCTCCGAGAAGAATCGCGTGACTGGATGCATCGCCTCTATCGGCACTACCGAGAACCCGCTCGTGCGTGGGGTGACCGCCTGGAAGAACGCCACGGACAGCCTCTCGCCCCACGGCATCCCCGCGAGCACACCCCCGGACTCGACGGCCATGAACACGAGAAAGGCGGCCGCCACAAATGCCGCAGTGGACCATATGACGATCCGCGTGTGGAGCGACAGCCTCCCCTGCCGGATGAGGGACCTGCGCCAGAACTTGATGGTGCAGACGTTGTATGTCGCCATGAAGCCAATGCCCCCAAGGATGACGAGCGTACCCATCATCAGCAGCACCGGGGGCCTATCCGCGAACGAGGCCAATCCGCCCTGGTCGATGGTGAAGCCGGCGTTGCAGAACGCCATGACCGAATAGAACCATGCCCGGTACGGACTGTGCAGCTCGGCGTTCAGGGCCAGTGCGCCAATACCCTCTATCGCAAGCATCGAAAACACGACCCACATGACAAGCCCGCGGAATCCCTTGACGCCCTTCACGCCATACGCATTCGTGATGGAAAACTCCTGGTCGAGGGATAGCCGCTGCCCGGCTATGACAAGGATGAACGTCCCGAACGTCATTATGCCCGTACACCCTATCTGCACAAGCAGCATCAGCACAACCTGCCCGAACGTAGTGAGCGAAGCGCCGGGATCGACCACGGACAGTCCGGTGATGCATACCGCCGAGCACGCCGTGAAGAGCGCGTCCATGAACCCCAGCCCCCCGGAGACGGGAAGGGAGAACAGCCCCGCGCCGACGAGGATGACGCCAATGAAACCCAGGGGTATGGCGTACTTCGCCTTCATCCGGCAACGTCCCCGATCAGAGCCTTATGCCAAGGCGCTCCTTGGCCCACACGCCCCATATGCACATCTCGTAGAGGATGCACAGCGGCACGGCCATGAGGATCTGGCTCATCGGATCCGGCGGCGTAAGCACCATTCCGAGGAAGAAGGCTATCACGATGGCGAACCTGCGGTACTTGCGGAGCGTATCCGACGTTATGACGCCAAGCCACCCGAGCACGAAGAGTATCAGGGGAATCTGGAATACAAGCCCGAATGCGATTATCAGCTTGAGGACGACGGAGATGTAGCCTTCGATCCTGACGGTCGTGACCGGCAGGTGCACCCACCCGTTCAGCCAGTCGAAGAACTCCACGGCGCGCGGGGCGATCCTGGAGTACGAGAACCACACGCCAAGCGCAAAGCACCCCGCCCCCGCGAACAGGTAGAACAGGATTGCCACCTTCTCACGCTTCGTCAGCGCCGGGAAGATGAAGCGCAGGAGGAAATACATGACGCACGGGAAGGAAAGCGCCGTCCCGCCCCAGATGGCTATGGATATGATCGCGGAGAATCCGCTCATCAGGTCCAGCCCCTCGATGTGGAGCTTGTTTGCCGCCTCAAGCGCCGCCGCCGGAGACTTCAGCCAGTCGAGCACCTGCGGCGAGAACACGCCCGCAAGCACGCACGCCACGATCCACGCGATGGCGGCGTGCATCAGGCATTGCCTCAGCGCGATGATGTGCTCGAAGAAGGGACGGGGCGGATCGTTTACGGCGTCGGGATCCTTAAGTAGTTTCCGAATCTTGCCCATTTGCTCTCTCTTGACTTTCCGCTGGTTGCGCAGGTTCCCCTGGCTTACGCGCCTCGGCTACGGCCGGCGCAGGCTCGGAAGCGGCGGATGGAGCCGATTCTCCCTCCGGAGCGGAAGCGACCTCCAACCCGTTCTCGTCGGTCATGCCATAGTAGTCTTCCTGGCCGGGGTAGTCGTCATTGTACGACCCGTCGCCAGACGCTTCCGCCTCTGCGCTTTCCGATGCCGCCCGATCCCCGGTCGAGGAATCCTCGGGGATGTCTATGTACTCGCGCTTAAGATCGTCGGCCGTACGCCGCATCTCGTCGTCCATCGTCATCAGCTGACGCTTGAACTCATCGGCCGCACGGCGCAGCTTGCTCATCACCTGGCCCATCTTCCTCGCGGCGGACGGTAGGTTCTTGGGTCCTACGACGATAAGAATGACGGCGAGCAGCACAAGCCACTCGCCGCCTCCGACCGAATCAAACACAAAGGCGAACATCCGGCGCCATGCCTTACTTGTGCCTGTAGACCGCAAACTCGCCGCGGCGGTTCTTCGCCCAGACCTCCTCGCCAGTTCCCATCACCGCAGGTTTCTCCTCGCCATAGCTCTTCGTCTGCACGCGGTCGCCGGAAATGCCGAGCGTCGCAAGGTAGTCGCGGATCGATATCGCGCGAAGGCTGCCAAGCTCGAGGTTGTACTCGTTGGAGCCGCGCTCGTCGCAGTTGCCCTCAACGATGACCACGCGGTCGGCGTTGTCCCTGAGGTGCTGCGCGACCCTGTCGATCTTGTCGAGCTCGGACGAGGCGAGGTTCGAGGCGTCAAAGCCGAAATAGACCGGGGCAAAGTCCACATCCGTGCAGAGGGCGTAGTTGGGGTCCTTGTCGAACGGAAGCTCGGTGGCCGCCATGCCGCTCTCGTCAATGGCCGGCCCGCCGACCGTATCGACGTTCTGGCCGCGGGTGGATGCGCCGGCATCCGTCGCAGCGGCGCCGTCATCGGCTGCATCATCGTACTTGCACCCAACGACAGTCAGCGCGAGCGCCCCAACGACAGCCATCATAGTCTTCGAGAACTTCATTTCGGTTTCCTCTTTCCTTGTTAAAGTCTATTGCACGAAAAACGGGGCGTATGATACAAGAAACCAATGCGGAAATCAAGAGAAGATTTTAACGCCGGACGGCGAACCGGGGGATTCGGCCGCTATTGCATCAGCCCCATCCTCAGATCCGGCGCGAGCGTCGCCAACCATCGTTCCGCGGCTATCTTCCCCCTCAGTATCGCCCGCGTGACGTGACGCAGGCTTGCCGCGAATATGTCGTGGAGGTCCGGCTGGAGGAGGACATCGGGAGGATTGGAGCGCAGGATGCGGTCTGTCCAGTTGTTCTCGACGATCCTGCACGTCTGGGTGAATATCGTCCAGAGCGTCGGCCTCTTGACGGAGCGTTCCACCTCAAGCGGCTGCCCGAGGTTGACGTCCACCGCAATCACGTAGTCCGCCCCCATGCTCCGGCACACGTTTATCGGAAGCGGATTGTCGAGGCCGCCGTCCGCGAGCCAATGCCCGTCGCGGACCACAGGCTTGAACAGTCCCTGGACGGCCATCGACGCGAACACCCCGTCGACGAGGTCCCCTTCCCTGATCGGATGCTCCTTGCCGTCCTTCATGTCCATCGCGACGGCGGCGAACGGTATCCGGCAGTCCTCGAACCGCATGCGCCCAAAACGCTGGCGCAACTCGGCCCTGATGCGTTTCCCCGTAAGGTACCCTCCTCGCCATGGCAGGGAGAGTTCGAAGAACATCCGGAACATCTTCCACCAGTTGATCCTCCTGAAGAAATCCTCGAACTCGTCCAGCCTGCCCGCCGCGAGGGCCGCGCCGACAATGCTTCCGGACGACGACCCGGCGACGCACGAGATCTTCACCCCGTGCTTCAGCAAAGTGCGGATCACGCCGAAATGCGCCATGCCGCGCACTCCGCCCGAGCCAAGCGCAAGGCCGACCTTAAGCTTTCCAGACACGCAGCCCCTCCCCTCGATCCGTCACTTCTCCCAGCCAAGGCGGAGCGCCGCCGCGCTTATGCGCTTGCGCGTGCCGCACTTCTGGGG
Source organism: Clostridium sp. CAG:138 (assembly GCA_963626295.1). Classification (GTDB taxonomy): domain Bacteria; phylum Verrucomicrobiota; class Kiritimatiellia; order RFP12; family UBA1067; genus UBA1731. Next base: position 10,285 of record CAVFWS010000029.1, on the reverse strand, counting down.
GACGACGCCGGCGCGGATCAGCGTGTCGAGCGAATCGCGCAGATGGAGAAACTCCTTCTTGCTGGCATTCCACTCCGCATCCGTCATCTTGTCGAGGACTGCGTGGAACTTCTCGGCGAAGCTGCGCCACTCCCTGTCGTACTCCCCCTCGCGAGCGTAGCTCACCACCTCGCCAAGCGCCTCCATGTTGGCGATCGTTGGCTTTATCGGCTTTTCGATCTTGGCGAACAACTTTGCCGCCGTCTCCCGGCGGAGCGCCATGACCGCGTTCTCGTCGGCCGCCGGCCCGCCGTGCGTGACGTTCGCGTACCTGGACGGTATCTCCCTTATCCATATGTTGCGGAAGTGCACCACGCATCCGTGGTCCTGGAAGGTGAGCGGAAGCTTCGTCGCGTGCGGCGCGAGGGGACGGCGCTTCTTGTGCGTGGTAAGCCCCTCCATCTCCCAGTGGTCCTGCACGACCACGCCGTTGAGGAGTACGGTGACGCTGCCCGGATGCACCATCCGGAGTCCGTCCCACACCGGCTGGTGGAAGATTATGTCGTACGTCTGCCACTGTCCGGGCTTGCGGGACGGGTTCACCATCGGGGGATTCTCGGCATACACCGCGCCGACCTGCCCGTCAGCGTAGTTGGGGTTCTTCATGTCCGCCGGGTCAGTGCCGTACGACTCGAGTATCTGGATCTCGTAGTTGGACATGAGGAACACGCCGGAGTTGCCGTGCATCTGGGCGCCATCCGGCCCCGGCACGACCCCAAGGTCGGCGTCGTGCCGGAACTCCAGGTGGAGCTGGCAGTCGCCGAACGCCCCCCGCGTGCGGATCGTTCCGCCGTTCTTCCAGCCGGGGACGGTATAGAAGTCCCCCTCCTTGCCCAGCTTCCACCTGGAAGGCTCGCCCTTGCTGTCGCACCAGTTCTTCTCGAAGGACTCCTTCGTCCCGTCGAACAGCACCACGGCGTCGCTCGGCGGCTTGCCGGCCTCTGCCGACACCTTGGCCGGGTTGGGGCGGTTCCTGTCGTGCACCGACCAGGCGTGCCTGGCGTCCGGCACGTCGCCGTATATGGCGGCGACGGCGGACATCGAAGCCAGCATGGCCGAAGCCGTGATCATCATGACTGCTTTCCTGCTTTCCATTGCTATCCTCTCCCTTGTCTTGGTTAGAGGCCCACGGCTGCGCGGACCTTCTCCATTGTTTCCTTTGCGGCGGCGCGCGCCTTCTCCGCGCCCGCCTTCAGTATGTCCTCAAGCGTATCGGTGTCCTTCGCCAGCTCCTCGCGCCTTGCGCGGAACGGATCGAAGAGGCGGTGGTAGGCCTCGAGCAGGGCCTTCTTCGCGTGTCCGTACCCGTAGTTGCCGGCGCGGAAGTTCGCGGCCATCTCGGCCACCTCATCCGGCGTTGCGAAGAGCTTGTAGAGTTCGTAGATGGCGTTGCCTTCGGGCTCCTTCGGCTCCTCCATCGTCCTGGAGTCCGTGACGATCCCCATGACCTTCTTCTTGATGGATCCGCTTGGCTCGAACAGTTCGATTGCGTTGTGGTAGCTCTTCGACATCTTCTGCCCGTCCGTCCCCGGAATCGTGGCCACCGTCTCCGGAATGTAGGCGTCGGGGAGCCTGAATGTCTCGCCGAATGCGTTGTTGAACTTCTGCGCCAGGTCCCGCGTCACTTCGAGGTGCTGCTTCTGGTCCTTCCCGACCGGAACGAGATCCGCATTCATTATGAGAATGTCGGCCGCCATCAGGACCGGGTACGCGAAGAGGCCGTGGGTGGCCTCAAGCCCGTGGGCAAGCTTGTCCTTGTAGCTGTGGCAACGTTCGAGCAGCCCCATCGGCGTGAGGCAGGAGAGGAACCACGCGAGCTCCTGCACCTCCATCACGTCGCTCTGGCGGTAGATGATGGACTTCTCCGGGTCAAGCCCGCACGCGAGGTAGTCGAGCGCCACGTCACGCGTCTGCTCGCGCAGTGCGGCGCCGTCGCGCACCGTGGTCATCGCATGGTAGTTCGCGATGAACATGAATATCTCCTTGCCTTGCGCCTGCAGGTCGAACATCGACTTCATCGCGCCGAAGTAGTTTCCCCAGTGGAGTTTCCCTGATGGCTGGATGCCTGTAAGAATGCGCATGTCTGCGAATAGCCTTTCCTTGGATTTTTCCTTCTTGTGTCAAAACGAAAAGATGAGCTCCCAGCGGATGAACCACGCCGGACGCGACGAGTCGTAGTAGCTGCCCGGATTGAACAGTTCCGCCATGACGTGCCCGAACACCTCGAAGCGGTCACAGCCCTGGGCGCCCTTGTCCGCAAGGCGAATCGGGAAGTCGTAGCGCACGGCGGAGAACGTTCCCTTGAACATGCCGTGGTCGGAGCCGTCCGCGTGCCCGGCGCCGTCCTGCGCCGCCGCGAACATCGGCCCGGAAAATGCGCTCACCCTGTGCCGAGGCCCAATGTCTGCGCCAATGGTGAGCTTGGGATATGCCATGTTGCTCCAATAGCCGAGACCGTACAGGGTCCCGTACTGGAAAAGCTCCGAATCCTGCGGCGAGCGCCCCCAGAGCGGGTCCCAGGCGGTGTCGTTGTCGCCGGGACGGCCGTGGTGGCGGTCTCCCGAGAGGTAGTACACGCTCAGCCTCGCGTACGGGCGGACGCCCCGCGCCTTGTCCGACCTGTGCAGGTCCACGGCGGCGTACACCATCTGCCCTCCGGCCTGGCGCCCGCCATCGGAGAGAGTCCCGACCTGATCGGCAAGGTCAAGCTCGAAGGAAAGGTTCTCGTTCAGCGAGGGCGTGACGTCTATGCCGAACGTGGTTATCTGCTTGTCGGGCATCAGGCGGCCGTCCGAGGCACGGTAGGCCTCGTTGTGCTTGTGGACCACGTAGACCTTGTATGGGAATGTCCTGTCGCAGAGCGAATCGCTCCAGACGATGCCGCCGCCCCATTCGTCCATGCCCGGCGAGTCGCCCGGATGTATCGCGTTGATTGGACGCCCCCGCGAACTCCGGTTGCCGTAGCGGAACACGCTCCGGCCATTGTCGTACAGCGCAAACGCATCGAGCGACGACTCGTCCGACGTGTGGAACGTGAGGCGCACCATGTCGGCATAGCAGGATCGCGAGCCGTCGTACGCGGTGCCGTCCTGCAGTATCCGGGGGAGACCGAATACGGTGCGTCCGTTCTCCAGCAGGTCCTGCCGCCCGATCCTGAAGTCGAGGAGGCCGTCGAACAGCCCCTTCGCGTCAAGGTACAGGTTGTCGAGCACCACCTCGTCCGGGAAGTTGTATGAGCGCCTCTTGCGCGGCACGCCGTTGTCGACGATGTGCTCGCGCACCTCGTCGACCAGCCGCCCATAGAGGGTGAACCTGTCCCATGAAGCCTTCGCCCATATGCGCGGCCTTATCCGTATGTGGTTCACGTCCTTCTTGTATGCGCGGGGCAACATCGCGCCGGGAGCGCCTGGAAGCCCGGTCACGTTATGCATGATCTCCTGGCGTATCCGCAAATCGGCGCCGGCATCGACCGCCACCGAATTGGTCGATGAATGTGCGTCGACGGCATGGGACACCGCCAGCATCGCGAAGAAAGGGACATGGAGCCTCGACATATTGGGCGTGAAGTATACCAAATCGCCCCCCCTCGCGCAACGAAGGGTGTCATATCTCCCAGGTAAAGTGCCCTCTATTTTCTTGTCAAACCCGTCGCCCGCGACAGCGTGGCTACGCGCCTCAATCGTCGGCAAAATCTGCCCGGACCGATTCAACGTGGGATGGAGAGAATGAATCGGCAGCCGGAAGGCTGCGACCGCTCAAGCTTCACGTCGCCGCCATGAAGCCGTGCTATTCGGCGGACAATGGCAAGCCCCAGCCCGGCGCCGCCCGTATCGGCGCTTCGCGCCCGATCCACCCGGTAGAACCTTTCGAACACCCTCGTCTGCTCCTCGGGGGGAATCCCCACGCCGTGGTCTTCGACAATGACCGAGACCTCGTCGCTTCCGACTGAAATCCGCACCGCGACATCCTTCGACCCGGAATGGCGGATCGCATTGGCAACGAGATTCGACACCGCGCCGAAGATCAACTGCCCGTCACACCTGACATCGCAGGCGTCTGGGACGTCAACGCCAATGCAGATCCCCTTATCCGCCGCCAAAGGGCGAAGCCTCTCGACGGCGCCATTGGCGATTTCCGAAAGGTTGGCGTCAGACATATCGGCGGTTGCGCCGTTCCGCTCCAATCTGGAAAGGGACAATATCCCCTGGGCAAGCGCATTGAGCCGTTCAGACTCCGTTTTGACCATAGCGAGCAGACGAGGCTTCATGGCCTCTGGGACATCTCCTGACACCAGCAGATCCACGGAGCCGATGATGCCGGTCAACGGCGTCTTGATCTCGTGCGACACGTCCGCGATGAAGTCCCGCCTGAACGCCTCCACCTTCTTCATCTCTTCGACGAGCCTGCGCTGGGAATCACGCTCTCGCGCGAGCTCGCGCATCCTGGCACGCTGCCGCACCGTGAAAAGCAGCACCAGCAGCACCCCGGAGCCGCCGACTATCGCCGCAAGCATGAATCCATACTGTGCGCGCCTGTACGGAGCCATGACCCGCTCGACCGGGATGCCGAGCCTAACGCGGAACTCGCCGCTATGTCGGGTCTCGTATATCGACTCGGCCTGGTCTGACGGCCTGCCAACGGAGTCAAACACCACTCCGCCCGGACCGCTGAATATGGTAAGCCTCACGCCTTCGGCGGAGCATGACGCCCCAAACTCATGTATCTGCCGGAAGTCCCCCGTCCTCAATGGCTCGCAAAGCGTCGCCGCGGCAAGTTCCGTCCTTGACGCCAGGTCGCGGGACGCCCACTCCGCGACCGCCTTGCGGAACGAATCCGTCTCGGAGACGAAGATGGTGGCGGCAACGGCGAGGGCGACCGCGACAAGCAGCGACGGCAGCAGATCCGCATTGGGCAGTTTCATGGCTTGACCCGGTATCCAACGCCGCGGATCGTCTCGATGTGCTCAGCCCAGCGTCCCAACTTCCGGCGTATGTTCGCGATCTGGACGTCAATAGTCCTTTCCGTGGCGAACCTGTCGCCGCCCTGCACGGAGTCGAGCATTCTGGCGCGTGACAGCACACGCCCGCGATGAGACGCCAATAGCGACAGTATGCGGAACTCCCCGAGTGGCAGCTTGAGGTCTTCGCCATGCAGCGAGACGGTATGGGCATCCTCATTGAGCACGAGGCCGTCGAAATCGGCGCCGGCCGACACGATGCCGCCGCGCCTCAATACGGCCTTGACGCGGGCCAAGAGAACCTTCCGGTCGAACGGCTTGGTGACATAATCGTCGGCGCCGCATTCAAGGCCCCGTACGATGTCTTCGCTCTGCGTTCGCGCGGTGAGCATTATTATGCGCGTGTCCGAAAGCGATGCGTCGCCCCGCACGGATCTGCACAGCGAGAAGCCGTCCAGGCCGGGAAGCATCACGTCCAGCAGCACGAGGTCGGGTCTGCGAAGGCGGATCGCCTTAAGGCCTTCATCCCCGCGTGCGCAACTTGCGACCTTCGTGAACCCCTCTGCCGCAAGGGCCATCTCCAGCACGGCGCGTATCACGGCGTCGTCTTCCACGACGACTATGGAGGCCAGCCCGTTCAATTGGGCGCCTCAGTCAGCAAGCGTCGCCGCGGCCCACAGACCCTTCACCTCGTCGCGGGACCTGTCCGTCGGGAAGTACCTGACGCCCGCAAGCTCCTCCTTCGGGCCGAGGCCCCACGTGACCAGCCCCTTCCCTGCCGTGTGCCAGGCGGCGACCACGCGCCTGCCCGCGCGCTCGAAGAGGAATCCGCGCAGATGCTTCGCCCCGGCGGGGGCGGCGAGCAGCTCGATCTCGCAAAGCTCATACTCGCCCGATTCATCCTTGAAAAGGTGGAATTCCCTCTTGGGGTCCTTCAGCATCTCGCGCTGCTGCGGCGTAAGCCACCTCTTCGCGCGCACATCCTCCCAGCGGCGCATCACCTCCAGCAGGTCGTCCATGCGGGGATGGCTCTTCGCCGTCTGCAGCGCAAACTGTATCGTGGCCGGACAATCCCACGCCGCAGCCTTGGAGGTCCCGAACTCCCACATGTCAATCTGCATACCCATCGTCTTGTCGCCCGGCGGATAGATGCCCCACCATCCGAAATCCACCTGCGTGAAGTCCTCCCGCATGATCGGAGCCTCGTAGAGCGGCCAGCGCACGATCATGTCCTTGAACACCTCCGGCGGGAACCTGTCAAAGGCGTTTGCGCCGCCCTGATGGTGCCAGCCGAAGTGGCTTTTCGCCGCGCCTTCCGTGAAGAAAGGCTTTTTCGCGAGCCTTTTCCAGACCCTGTACTGGGCATTGGCGACATGTATGCCCTGCGGCACGTTCACGCCCTCGGAACCGTCGTTGTACATGAACTCGAATCCGCAGTCGTAGACCTTGGCGATCTTGTCTGCGATTTCGTCCTGCAGATCGGTATTCTGGTCTATGTAGCAGCTTCTTCCGCCGAATTCGCACACGTCAAGGATGCCCCCTATCTGCCCCTGCGGGTGATCGACCACACGGGTCTTCTTCGCGCCGCGAGCCACGCCAGTGAACTTGTAGGGACGCTCCGTGGTGAATCCGGTGTACTCGAGAAGCTCGCCGCCGAACGCAAGGATGCGGCTCTCCGTGTTGGTCGGCGAATCGACGGGATTCTCCTGCACGTAAAGGTCTCCCGAGGCTGACGCCCCAAACGGCTTTGACAGCGTGAAGTGCCGCTTCAGGTTCAGCCTCGAATCCGCGACGGGCGTGACGTAGCGCGAATTGAAGCCGATGAACGTCTGCAGGACATGCAGGCCGGGAGTTATTCCTGCGGCCTTGATCTTAGCGAGCATTTCGCGGATCGACGCGTATCCGTTGGGATACCGCTTTGGATCCGGATTGTAGTCCCCGATGGCGATGTAGTCCCCGGGATGCTCGCAGACAGCGGTGTGGTAGATGAGCATCTTTGTGAACCCGCCGCGCTTGGCGAGGGCGATGTGCTCATCGACATTCGTTGGATCAACGGAACCGGTCCAGTATATCGACTGGCACATTCTCGGGTCGCGGCGGCTCTTGACGCCGCGAGGCAGATCGAGATCCGTTTCCGCGGCGTCCATCAGGTCGAGGAAATCGGAAGTGGCCGACGCGATGAGCACAGCCTTCGTCCCGCGCAGGCGCACGCCTCGGTGGGCCTCTGCCGTCATGAGGCGGAATCCGTGCCGCCGCGTGTTCTCTATCCACGTCATCGGTTCCGCCGCGAACAGCGACAGCGCGGACGCGTCATCCCAGCTTACGTTCAGCCAATCGCCGAAATGGGCCTGCGACCTGACCGGCAGGTTGAGGAGGCGCATGACGTCCACGGGAGGATACGTCATCGTGAGGTGGTTGCTCCCCTCCGGGCCGAGAGGAAAGTCCACGAGCTCGAAAACGACGTAACCGGGGCGTTCAGTGACACGTATCTTCGCCTCGTATGAAATCTGCTCGAACCCGACCAACAGGCAGTCGCCTTCGCGGCGCACGCGGTCTGCCCGGTATTCAGTGCGCTTGTTCGCGAACAGGAGCTTTATCTCGTTGTTGAACGGGCGGTCCTGAACAACTGAAAACGCCGGGACGTCCTCAGAGAGGTCAAGCATCTCCTGCCCCGTCGCCTTCACGACAAGCGACTTGGCGCGGGCGTCGCCGCCTATCACGAGCCTCATCCGCCCATTCTCGATCACCACATCCCGACAATCCGCAGCGGCTCCGACCGCAAATGCCGCCATCGCCATCAAGACAATTATCCGCATCGTTTCACCCTTTCGTCTTTCAGTATGGTTTCATTGTTTGGGCGGAATTATACACCAAGCGTTTTTATCTTGTCAAATTGCGCGGCGACGCCACCTCATGCCCATTGCCGCCATTGCGGCGAAGTACGTACCCGCCCCTACCGCAAGCAAAACGAAGAGCGATGGCACGGGCGGCATTCTTACATAAGCCCTCACAGCCACGAGCGATCCGGCCATGATGGCGGATCCGGCAACCATCCTAAGCACCGGCGACGCCAGCTTGCCCAAGCCAAGCGAACCGTTTCGGCGATGTGCGGCAACGACAAGCATTGCGCATCCGAATGCGGCGCACAGGACTGTGGATGCGGCAAGGCCAACGTGCCGCCACTCTACGGGCAGACACAATACGGCGAGGATGTTCAGCGATGCGTTCATGCACACGGTCCAAACGGACGTCCGCAGCGGGGTCCTCATGTCGTTCTGCGCCTGAAACCACGGGACAAGCGACTTCTGGAGTCCGAAGAACCCAAGCCCCAGGGCATACACCGCGACGGTCCTCGATACGCGCACGACGGCTGTGGCGTCGAACGCGCCGCCGCGATATATCACGGTCGTCACGTCGGCGGCAAGCACGCCGAGCCCGACCGCCGCCGGTATCATCACGAACAGCATCTGCCTGGTCGATGATATGAATGCCGCACGGGCCCCCTCCATGTCCCCCTTGGCGAAGTGCCCCGCAAAGGCCGGCAGAAGAACGGTGCCGAAGGATACGCCTATGACCCCAAGCGGAAGATCCATGAGGCGTTCGGCATATCCGATCACGCCTGCCGCCCATGGGGCGGCAACCTGCCCCAGCACCTGGTCGAGCATGTAGTTGATCTGCACGGTCCCCGCCCCTATTGCGGCAATTGCGGTGTTCTTCCACACGAGGCGCACCTTCGGGTCTTTCCATCCCCTGAAGGAGGGCTTAGGCGCAACTCCCGCCTTGCGCATGCGCCAAAGCATGAACGTCATCTGCGCGACGCCGGCCGCCAATATCGCCCAGCACACAAGGTGTATGCGCCGATCAAGGCCAAGCTCAGGATGGAAGCATATCCACACGAGGATGCCTATCCAGAACACGTTGAGCAGACAGGGCATCGCGCTCGATGCCCTGAAGTGCCCCATGGCGTTCAGCACCCCCATGCCAAGCGCCGCGCCACAGATGAAGATCATGTACGGCAGAAGCGTCTTGACGAGACCTATGGTCAGCAGGGTGCGGCCACTCAACTCCAACCCCGAACCGAAATGCACAAACGCATCAAGCCCAAGCAGCGCAAGGACTACTATGGAGCCGACCATCAGCAGAGCCATCGTCATGACCGCCCTGGCGAGGCGGCGGGCGCTTTCCATCGCGTTCGCCTCAACCTCTCCCTTGAACACCGGGACAAATGCCGCCGTCAACGCACCTTCGCCGAAAAGCTTGCGCGCCATGTTGGGGATGGCAAACGCCAGCGTGAATGCGCTCTGCTCGACCCCTGCGCCTATGAATCGGCTCTGCAGCATCTCCCGGACAAGTCCGAGTACCCGCGACAGCGCCGTAAACGCCCCTACGGTGGCGGTATTCCTCAGTATCCTGTTCATCCTATCGGCGCACCAGCTCGTAGTTCATCGTCGCATCGCCTATTCGCATATGTCCCTCACGTACACCTGGCGCGATCCCTCATGCACGGAGTTGAACGCTATCTGGCGACCGTCCGGACTCCACGAATCTATCGCGAAATCGCTTGCGAGGAAATGCTCGTGCGGCCCTTGCGTCACCGGGCGTGGCCCGCTCCATTTCGGGAACGGCGCAAGCGGCGAGCCGAACGCAATGCCGCCCGCAAGGAGAAGTGCGCAGCCAAACGTGGATTTCATGTTTTTCATGCGGCTATTTTACCACATCGTCAGCGAATAATCACGGCCGTGCCGTGCCGCGCATGCAAAACGAGCGTCTTGCCGTCGTCAAAAAGGCGCAAGCGCCAGTTTGCACTGGAAAGCGCCGGCAATGTGCCGCCAAAGCCGTCCGTCGCGGTGGCAAGCACGTATGGCGCATTCGCCGCCTCATCGGTCATCGTGCGGTCAACGTCCGCATCTACCGTCACCTCCAGAGCCGATGCGCCGCATACGACAATGCCGGCAAACGCAATGGACAACGCATATCGACACACAAGCGACCTTTCCTTTTTCCCACTCAAAGCGCACCTCTCCTTTTTGTCACGCACGGCAAGTCCTCCTTTTTCAAGAGCCAAATTTTTTGGCGCATTATATATGGTTTTTGTGTGTCAACACCAAGTTCTTACCGATACGCGAATTTAGGCTCCGCCACCTACCCCCGCATTTATATAAATGCGGGGGTAGGTGGCACGGCGTCCAGGAGCCGCCAGCACGCGGCCTTCGGGTCTTCGCTGAAGCCCCCCTCGCTCACGAGCAGCACGTCCTCGCTTTCGTCGTGGCAGACGAAGCCGCCGCGCAC
>CAVFWS010000028.1:9337-18296 GCA_963626295.1 Clostridium sp. CAG:138 | reverse complement strand
CGACCCGTTCGCGAAGCTCGACCAGGAGGGCGTGGGCAAGCTCATGGAGATGGCGCTTGGTCTCGGCAGGAGCGTCCGCCCGAAGCTCCACTGCGGCATCTGCGGCGAGCATGGCGGCGACCCGGCTTCGGTGGAGTTCTGCCACAAGCTCGGCCTCGACTACGTGAGCTGCTCGCCGTACCGCGTGCCGATCGCGCGCCTTGCCGCCGCCCAGGCGGCATTGCGCTGCAAGTAGCCAATCGCGTGTATCGGTGTGAAACAGACGTTGCGGCCTTTTGACCGTAACGTCTGTTTTGCATTTAGTCATCCGCATTTTCGCAAACGACAGTTGCTTTTCTCATTGGGAAGTGATATAATTCACGGCTTGACATTTTGGAGTATGGTAGGATTGTAGTCTGGAGAAGCAATGGCATCGAAAAGAAGTTTGCCTGGGAAGGGCCGAAAGCAGTCGGAAAAGCTCGCCAAGAAAGTGTCCGCAAAGGCATCGGGCGAGGATTCCGCGGCTGTCGCCAAGGGTTCGAAGGCATCCAGAAAGCCGTCGGCCCCAAGGGGTCGTCCCCCAAAGGCGGAGAAGTCGGCAAAGGCCACCCTGAAGAGGAGCCGCAGGGACGAAGATGTCGATGACGAGCTGACCGGATTTGCCGCAGACGGGCTGGATGACTCCGACGAGATCGAGGTGTCGTCCGACGAAGAGGCCGATGCCGCCGAGCGTGAGGCGAGCAGCCTTGACCTCGAGGAGGTCGCCAAGCAGGCGGACCTGCAGGAAAACAGGGCGTCGGCCGATGCGGATGGCGACGAAGGGGAGGGCGAAGACGGCCCCACGGAGGAGCAGCTTGCGGCGTTGGCGGGCGTGGTACCGCCTTCCAGGCCAACCGCCTCGAATTCCGACGAGTATGATCCGGAGAGCGCGGACGCGATGGCCGCCTTCAAGGGCAGGAGCGTACTCGGCCGTGAAGAGCGCGATGCCGTCGTGCAGGAGATAAGGCAGGTGGCCGAGAAGAACGGCGGATACGTCACCTACGAACAGCTGAACACGATCGTTCCCCAGACGGCCCAGGACGAGTCCGCCGTGGACGAGTACCTCATGATCCTGCAGGCGCTGAACATCGACGTCGTCCGCATGGATGACGTAGAGGCGTATCGCGCCCGCAAGGAGCAGAAGGCCACCAAGACCGGCTCCGGCTCGATGGATGACCCGATACGCATGTACCTGCACCAGATGGGCCAGGTGCCCCTGCTCACCCGCGAGGAGGAGCAGATCATCTGCGGCCGCATCGAGGAGGCGGAGGTGTGCGCGAAGGAGATATTCAACAGGTTCACGTTCGCGCCGAAGTGGTACAAGGGCATCCTCGACAAGCTCGAGCACATGGACGAGCGCTTTGACCGCGTGGTGACCGACAAGTTTGACGACAACCGCGACGCCTACATGGCCCAGCTCCCGAAGCTCAGGAAGCAGCTTGAGGACATCAGCGCGAAGCTGGCGGCGGCAAACCAGGAGTACGTCACGCTCGTGAAGGCTAAGACGCCGCCCGAATCGCCGGAGATGGCGGCGGCGAAGAAGAGCCTCGATTCCGTAAGGAAGTCTTTGCGCAGGATATTCGACAAGCTGAACTTCAAGCAGAAGGTCCTCGAGCAGCTGTGCAACGAGGCGGACGAGAAGCTGTACCTTCCGTACATAAACCTGCGCGACAGGCTCGACAAGCTCAACAAGGACCGTCGGCGCACGAACAAGCGCACGGCGGAGCTGAAGGATGTGAAGAGCCGCATTGCCCGCTATGAGGCGGCTTTCGGGATGCTTCCCGAAGAGTTCCTTGCCGACTTCAAGCAGCTCCGCACGGTGCTTCGGCGCGGCGTCGAGGCCCGCACGCAGATGGTCGAGGCCAACCTGAGGCTGGTGATCTCCATCGTCAAGAAGTACATGAACCGCGGGCTTTCCTTCCTTGACCTGATACAGGAGGGGAACACGGGCCTCATGAAGGCCGTGGAGAAGTTCGAGTACAAGCGCGGCTACAAGTTCTCTACCTATGCGACATGGTGGATACGCCAGGCCGCGACGCGGGCCATTGCGGATCAGGCCCGCACGATCCGCATCCCCGTCCACATGATCGAGACGATCAACAAGATGATGCGCGTGCAGAAGCGCCTCATCCAGAAGCTCGGAAGGGAACCCCAGGAGGCGGAGCTCGCCGTGGAGATGGACATGTCTCCGGAGGAGGTCCGCAAGGTGTACCGCATGGCGCAACAGCCGATCTCGCTGCAGTCGAAGGTCGGCGATTCGGATGACGCGAAGTACGGGGATTTCATTCCCGACCAGTCCGCGGAGAATCCGTCCGAACAGACGGCCTACGCGATGCTGAGGGAAAGGCTACAGGAGATTCTGACGACGCTGACCGACCGCGAACGTCAGGTGCTTGACTATCGGTTTGGACTTACCGATGGGTTCTCGCGCACACTTGAAGAGGTCGGAAAACAGTTCAACGTGACGCGTGAGCGAATCCGCCAGATAGAGGCAAAGGCTTTGCGCAAGCTGCGTCACCCGTCCCGGCTCAAGAAACTCGACGGTTTCCTCGGGGCGTAGTTTAGAAAATAAGGAAAGAGGAGATAGGAAAGATGAACGTACTTATGCTGTCGGCGGCATGCGCAACCAAATGCTACCTGGGATTGGGGGGAGCATTCGTGGCCGGCTTTGTCTTGGGCCGCATCACGAAGCGGTGCGGTTGCGCCACCGGAAATGGCGGACGCGGAACGGATGGCAAGCGCGGCAAGCAGCAGCCACGCAAGGCGTCCCTGCCACGGCAGGAGCCGACCCACCAGCCGGTTCCCGCCGGAAGCGTTGAGATATATGTCGGGAACCTGAACTACGATTTCACGGAAGACGAGCTCAAGAGGCTGTTCGAGAAGCATGGCGTGGTGTCTTCCGCCCGCATCGTGACGAACAGGTACAACGGCAAGTCCAAGGGTTTTGGCTTTGTCGTCATGCCGAATCGCGCAGAGGCCGAGAAGGCCATCGCCGCCTATTCCGAGTTGGAGCACATGGGCCGGAAGATGCGCGTCAACGAAGCCAAGAACACAATCACCGGCTGACTGATGAGCGAAGAGAATAAAGAGACCGAGGCGGCGGCCGAGTCCGCCGCCGATGACGCTGCCGCCGGGAAGGCGGACGGAGAGGAACAGGTGGCGGTCCCCGAAGGGGAGTCCGCCGCCGAGTCCGCGAGGGAGGATGAGTCCGAAAGGGATCCCGGGCAGGCGAAGGCTGAGCCCGACTGGAAGGACATGTATGCCAGGACGCTTGCGGACTTCGACAACTACCGCAAGCGCACTGCGCGTGACCGCGAGGAGCTTGTGAAGTTCGCCACTTCGGATGCGGTTAAGGACATGCTCCCTACGGCGGACAACCTCATGATCGCGCTTGACCAGGCCAAGGACAAGGAGGATCCCTTCGTCAAGGGCGTGCGGCTCGCGTACGAAGGCTTCCTGAAGTCGCTCAAGGATCATGGGGCGGAGCCGTTTGACTCGGTTGGGGAGCCGCTCGACCCCAGCCGCCACGAAGCGATAGCGACACTGCCGTCGGAGACGGTCGAGGAGGGCAAGATATCCGCGGAGGTCAAGAAGGGCTGGATGCTCAATGGGCGACTTCTGCGCGCCGCCCAGGTGGTCGTGTCCTCCGGCAAGGGCAAGAAGTGATTTTGGGCGAATGGAAATTCCGTTGGTGAGAGTATGGCGGACAAGAGAGATTATTACGAGGTTCTGGGCGTAGCGAAGACCGCGAGCGCGGATGAGATAAAGTCCGCGTACCGCAAGCTTGCCATGAAGTACCATCCCGACAGGAATCCCGGGGATGAATCCGCGAAGGCAAAGTTCCAGGAGGCTTCCGAGGCGTATGAGGTCCTGTCGAACCCGGAGAAGCGTCAGCGGTACGACCAGTTCGGGCACCAGGGCGTCGAGTTCGGCCCGGGCGGATTCGACTTCTCCCGCGACTTCTCCCACGCCCAGGATGTCGATCTGAGCGACATCCTGAACTCCGTCTTCGGCGGCGCCATGGGCGGCGGCGGATTTGACTTCGGCGGAATGTTCGGCGGCGGAAGGCGCCGTGCGGACCCCGAGGCCCCGCAGCGTGGCGCCGACATGTCGATGGAGCTTGAGGTCGATTTCGAGGAGGCCCTGTTTGGCAGCGAGCGCACCATTGAGCTGACCTTGCCCGAGCAGTGCCACACGTGTGGCGGAACCGGCGCGGCGAGAGGCGCGAAACGCGTAAAGTGCCCGACCTGCGGCGGCAGGGGCGCGGTCGTTCGCGGGAACGGATTTTTCCAGGTGCGCCAGACGTGTCCGAAATGCGGCGGCGAAGGATCCATAATCGAGCGTCCATGCCCGGATTGCAACGGATCGGGGCAGACGCGGGCTATCCGCAAGGTTTCGCTCAAGATACCGAGGGGCGTCGATACCGGATCGCGTCTCCGGTTGTCCGGGAAGGGGGGCGGCGGACTGCGCGGCGGCGAGCCTGGCGACCTGTATGTGATAGTCAGGGTCCGGGATTCCGACATCTTCTCACGTGAAGGGCTTGACCTTGCGGTCGACGTTCCGCTCTCTCCCGTCACTGCGGCGGTTGGCGGGTCGGTTGACGTGCCTACGCCGGATGGCATCGCGACGCTGAAGATCCCGTCCGGCACCCCGAACGGCAAGCTTTTCCGCATGCGTGGCAAGGGGATGCCGTCCCTGCGCGGGATGGCCAGCGGCGATCTTGTCGTGCGTGTCGTGTTTGAGGTGCCACAGCGGCTCACGGCCAGGCAGCGTGGACTTCTTGATGAGCTTGACAAGGCTCTTGACCCCACCAATTTCCCGGATTCGCAGCGGCTGGTCTCGGCCACCAAGAGGTTCTACCTGCGCAAGGATAAGCTCACCAAGTAGGGTCTGCGCATCCTTGCCGTGGAGCCAGGGCCTTTGCTCACCCGTGGGTTCTGACTTGTCATCATGCTTGATTTCCGCAATATCTCTGTGCACTATGGGCATCAGAACGTCCTGACCGGCGTCACGTTCCGCGTGAACAAGGGAGAGCGGGTCGGCGTGGTGGGACCTAATGGAAGCGGCAAGTCCACGCTTTTCAGGATTGTCCTTGGCGAACTGTCGGCCGACCACGGCGAACTGGTCATAGAGGGTTCGCCGACCATCGGCTCCACGAGGCAGCATCCCGAGCCGGAGTTTCCTGAAGAGACTCTGCTCCAGTATGCGGTGCGTGGCGTGCCCGGCTTCTGCGAAGTAGAGGCGAAGATGAAGGGCCTTGAGGCCCGCATGGATGCCGGCGAGGATGTGTTCGAGGAATACGGCGAAGTGCAGACCGCATTCGAGCACATGGGCGGCTACGACCTCGAAACGAGGGTCAAGGTCGCCCTTGGCGGACTTGGTTTTTCGGTCGAGGAGTTCGGGAAGCCGTTCAATTCGTTTTCGGGCGGGTGGCGCATGCGGGCGGAGCTTTCCCGTGTGCTGGCGTCTTCGCCAGACCTGCTTCTCCTGGACGAGCCGTCAAACTACCTTGACCTCCCCGCCGTGGACTGGCTCCAGAAATACCTGAAGCAGTACCAGGGCACGCTCATGCTCATCTCGCATGACAGGTATCTCCTGCGGACGCTCGCGAGCATCATCGTTGAGGTCGATGCCGAGACGGTCACCCGGTACGAGGGGAACCTGGACTGGTACCTGAAGGAGAGGGAGGTCCGGTACCAGCACCTGAAGGCGGCGAAGGAGAACCAGGACCACCACCGGGAGCAGCTTCAGCGCTTCGTCGACCGGTTCCGGGCCCAGGCGACCAAGGCGGCGCAGGCCCAGAGCCGTCAGAAGCTCATAGACAAGATAGATGAGGCGCGGATCGTGTTGCCGAAGCGCTATACGCAATCCGGACGGCTTCGGCTTGCCGATCCGCCGCCGAGCGGAATCGAGATGTTCCGCTGCGAGAGCCTGTCCTTTTCGTACGACGGGAAGAGGAACGTGCTGCACGACGTGTCGTTCAGCATATCGCGGGGCGACAAGGTCGCGCTGATCGGATACAACGGGCTCGGCAAGACCACGCTGATGCGCATAATCGCCGGCACACGCGCGCCGACCGGAGGCAAGGCCGTGCTGGGGCACAACGTTGTGCCGGGCTATCTCTCGCAGGAATTTGCCGAGACGATACCGCCGGACCTTACGGTGTACCGCAACGCCAAGAACGCGATTCCGCCCGGCATGAACGAAAAGGCGTTCAGGAACCAGCTTGGCGCATTCGGGTTCGACGAGAATGACGTGGAGAAGCCGGCGGGCGTCCTGTCCGGCGGCGAGAAGATACGGCTGGCGTTTCTGCGCCTGTTCCTGCAGGCCCCCAATTTCCTGCTGCTGGACGAGCCGACAACTCACCTTGACCTTGACGGGCGGCGTCTTCTCCAGGATGCCCTCCAGGGCTACAGGGGGACGATGCTGCTCGTCTCGCATGACATAGACTTCGTTCGCGCGGTAGCGACTTCGGTCCTTGAGATAACCCGTGACGGAGTGCGGTCATTCCCCGGCGGATACGACTACTACTGCGAAAAGAGGGAAGCCGCGAGGGGGGCGGTCCCCGCAAAGGGCGGCGTCGCATCCGAATCCACGAATGCCGCCGGTCCAACGGCGGTCCCGGAGGGGCAGACGGCGGTCTCGAAGAAGGAGCAGCGCCAGCAGCGCGCCGCCGAACGCGCGAAGAACGCGCCGATGGTGCGGGAGCTCAAGAAGCGCGTTGCCCTTGCCGAAAGCAAGATCGACGAACTCCAGAAGAGCCTTGAGGCCGCATCGGAGGAGCTGTTCAATCCGAAGCCGACGACCAATTTCGAGGAGCTGAACCGCATGGTGCGCACGCTCCAGTTCGAGATCGACAGGCATACCGCAGACTGGGAAGAGGCGGCCACAGCGTTGGAGAGCCTACAGTGACGCAGCGCCCGCCCGTGAGGTTTGCCCTTTCCACGAACTGGAGCAATCGCCGCCTGGGCGATGGCGCGGAAATCGCTGACGAGGCCGAGGCACTGGGCTTCGATTCACTTGAACTCGGATTCTGCACGCAGCCGGAACAGATCGCCGGGTTCAGGAGCCGTCTCGACCGTATGCCGGTGACGAGCGTGCACGCATACTGTCCGGTCCCCATAGGCGCACCGAGCGGACATCCCGAACTGTACCAGCTTTGCTCTCCCGACGCCAATGAGAGGGCTCTGGCCCGGATGCTCCTTGACAAGACGTTCGCCTGTGCCGCCGACCTCGGCGCAGGCGTTGTGGTGTCCCATGCCGGGTATGCGGATCTCTCGACGCTTTTCGGCGGACCCTTCACGACGGCAGGCAAGCTGCGCATAAGGCGGGGGAGAAGGCTTGTGGACGCATTCAAGGCGGAGTTCGACAGGCTGTGCCCGAGCCTCGAGAAATTGGGGCTGACGCTTGCGCTGGAGAACCTTCCCCGCAGGGAGGGATTCCCTTGCCTTGGCGAGGCCCGTGAACTGATGGAGCATTTCAGGGGCGCACCATTGCGCCTGTGGTTCGATACGGGACACGCCTTGGTGCGCGAGACCCATGGTTGGGCAGGCGAGAGTGCGCACATGGCTGCGGAACTGGCTCCGTGGATATGCGGCATGCACATCAACGATGTGAAGGGACCTTGCGACGACCATCGGGAACCGGGTTGGGGGAACGTCGATTTCCATCGCCTCACGTTCCTTGCGAAGCGTGACATCCTGCGCGTATTCGAGCCGCACGATCACGTGTCTTGCGAGGACCTGAAGAACGCCCTCGCGTATATGCGCCGCCTGTGGGGCTGAACGGGATGGGCTTTGTGGTATAATTGTCGACCTTTGACGAGAGGTCACTGGATTGGTGATGGAGTTGCTTCATGAAAAAGGTTTTCATTGATGGTTCTGCCGGCACGACCGGATTGAGGATAAGGGAAAGGCTTGCCAAGCGCAGCGATCTGGAGGTGGTTGTCCTGCCTGACGAGGTGCGCAAGGATGTCGAGGCCCGCAGGGCGGCGCTGAATGCCGCTGACGTGGCGTTCCTGTGTCTGCCGGACGCGGCTGCGGTGGAGGCCGTCGCTCTTGTCGACAACCCAGACACGGTTGTGATCGACACCTCCACTGCGCACAGGACCGCCGAGGGCTGGGAATATGGGTTCCCCGAACTGGAGGGGCGGCGCGATCGCATAGCGAAGGCGAAGCGCATCGCGAACCCCGGATGCCACGCGACTGGCTTCATCGCGCTTGTCGAGCCGCTTGTGCGCACAGGGTTGCTTTCAGGGGATGCCCCACTCGCCGCATTCTCGCTCACCGGCTATTCCGGCGGCGGGAAGAAGATGATTGCGCAGTATGAGGCGATGAAGGGGGAAGCGATGTTCCTCGGCGGGAGGCAGTATGCGCTGGGGCAGTCCCACAAGCATTTGCCGGAGATCGTCAAGCAGTGCGGACTGTCCGTTGCGCCTGCGTTCTGTCCGATAGTCGTGCCGCATTACTCCGGCATGGAGACCACCGTGCCCGTGTTCGCCAGGGATATCAGGGGCTCGGTCGAGGACATCAGGAGCGCGTATCGCGAGACGTATGAGCAGGGGCTTGTCCGTTTCGTGGAGAATGCGGATGAGGATGGCTTCCTGTCGTCCGCGAAATTGAGCGGCTCCGATGCGCTTGAGGTGTCCGTGTACGGCAATCAGGACCGAATCCTGCTCGTATCGCGCTTCGACAATCTCGGCAAGGGTGCGTCCGGCGCGGCGATACAGAACATGAACCTTGTGATTGGCGTCTCTGAAGACGAGGGACTTGCCGTATGACCGACATCTATGTCGCAACGCACAACGCCAACAAGCTTCGTGAGATAGGCGAGATACTGCCGGGGTTCGCCGTTCACGCCGAGGACCCGGACGTGGAGGAGACCGCCGCAGATTTCTCCGGCAACGCCCTCATCAAGGCCCGCGCCATTGCCGCAAGGCACA
>CAVFWS010000028.1:0-9327 GCA_963626295.1 Clostridium sp. CAG:138 | reverse complement strand
GGCTGGAGGTGGATGCGCTCGGCGGCGAACCGGGGGTGCGCAGTGCGCGCTACGCGGGCGAACCTTCAGATGCCAAGGCGAACAATGCGCTGCTCCTGAAGAACCTTGATGGCGTTGGCGACCGCCGTGCGCATTTCACCTGCTGCGTGGCGCTCATAGACCCGGACGGACGGGAGCATGTGGTTGCGGGGCGCTGTTATGGGACGATAGCGCATTCCGAAGCGGGCGCCGGCGGATTCGGCTACGATCCGCTGTTTGTGCCGGATGGCCATACAAGGTCGTTCGCGGAGCTTTCCGCCGAAGAGAAGAACGCGATATCCCATCGTGGACGGGCCTTGGCGGAAATGAAGAGGCTGATGGCGGAAATCACCGCTCGATGAGCACACGGGTTCCCGGCTTTACGAGCTCGTAGAGCTTTTCGGCGTTCCAGTTCGCGAGCCGGAAGCACCCGTGCGACTCTGCTCGGCCTATGCGTTCCGGGATTGGGGTCCCGTGGATTCCGTATCCTGGAATCGAAAGCCCGAGCCACACGGTCCCCACCGGATTGTTTGGGCCGGGAGGGAAGATGTATCGCGAGACCTTCTTGCCCCTTGGCGTGAAGTCGGGAGTGTACGTGTAGTTCGGATTCGCGATCTGCGTCACTATCCTGACCTCCCCCGTCGGCGGAAGCTTCGCCTTGTCGCGGGCAATGGAGCAGGGGAAAAGGGCCATCACCTTGCCGGAGGCGCTTATGGCGGAGACGTTGAATCTCGACAGCGACACCTTCACAAGGGACGCCTTGTCGCCCACGGCGACAGGCGATACTTCCGGCAGCGTTATCTTCGTTCCGACGGTCACGTTCGACCACGCGATCCCCGGATTGAGCCGCTTCAGCGTGTTGGGCGTCACGTGGCCGCGCTCGGCGAACATCTCCAGGATGGATTCATACCCCATCCTGTGCAGTTCGGCCTTTCTGGCCGGATCCTGAGGGATGCGCGTGATTGCCGCAAGGTCGTCCGCGCCAACCTCCGCCGTGCAGAACAGATCAGGCTCGTCGGGGAAATGCCTGTCGAAAGCGGATTCGATCTCATCCTGCCTTGGCGGCGGCAGGCCGTTTGCGGAACAGTATGCGGCAAGAGCCGCATACGTCTTTGCTCCCGCCTGGCCGTCCATTGCGTTTGGGGAATATCCGCGACGGTCAAGGCATATCTGAAGTGCGAGGATCGCGAGAAATGCTGTCTTGGTCATATGGCGCGTAGTTTACCATATGATCGCAATCATGTCCTATTCGGACAGCTTCATGACGACGCTTCCGGTCGGCTGCTCCGTGCGCTCCCGGTCATGCAGCGGCCTGGTGTCTATCTGCAGAACCTCGCTGGCGGTGCCCTTGCGGTCGCCAGGCTCAAGCCTTGCGCCAGTTATGTACTCGCGGCCGAGGACGGCGTTCTTCGGAAGCCCGAGATCCTTCGGCAGCTCCGCAGGGTTTGCAATGCCGATCGTGACGAATACGATGATTTCCTTCTGGACCTTCTGGCGGCTCTTCCATCCGAAGAGCGTCTGCCCGATCCACGGGATCTTGTGCAGATAGGGGATGCCGGTATCGACATCCTCCTCGACTGTCCGGCTCAGGCCGCCGATCACCGCCGTCGCGCCGTCCTTCATCGTGAAGTCGGTGGAGATCGACTTCATGTTGATGATCGGGTAGCGCGAATAGGATGCGTCGTTGTCGGAGCCGACGATCTTGTAGAAACCGTCCTCCGTCACGTCGAGGTCAAGCTGCGAGATCGTAGGCACGATCTCCACCGAGATCAGCCCATCGCGGGAGATTCGCGGCTTGACGGAGAGCGTGATGCCCCAGGAGTAGAAAGCCTGGCCGGCGAAGATCCCCTTGTCCTTGTCGCCGGGGATCTCCTGGATGCGCGCGGTGAAGTCGGTGTAGGTCGTGCCGGACTGCGTGTTGCGCTGGCTTGTGAGCTCTACGTTCGGGAACTTGGTCGTCATGTCGACCTTCGCCTCCTTGCCGTTCGATACGATCACCTTCGGGTTCGAGAATATCTTCGCGTCCTGCGCCGACTCGAATGCGCTCAGCGCGAGGCGGAAGTCGTCCGCCGAGAGCGTGCCGGAGATGTAGTTCGCCTTGCCGCCGACATCATGGCGCATGGCGGTGGCGCTGTCGTTGTTGATGCCGACCTTGCCGTTCGGGTTCTCCGACCATGAGGCGCCGGCCTCCACCTTGTTGATGCTCGCGCCCCAGTTCTCGAGCTGGCTCCATTGCACGCCGAGCTTGTGAAGGGCTTGCGACGAGAGCTCCGCGAAGCGCGCCTCGATGCAGATCTGCGCGACGGCCCGGTCCACCGCCTTGACTATCGCCGCGCAGTCGGAGATCGTCTTTTCGTCCGCCGTCACGACCACGACGTTCGCGCCCTCGAAGCAGGTCGCGATCGGATGGATCGGGTTCCCCTTGGCGTCTTTGCGCGCATAGGCGATGTTGAAGAGCTTGGCAAGCTCCTTGGCCGAGGCGTGGTTCAGCTCGAAGGTCGTGGTCTGGAGCGGAATCACCTGCAGATCCTCCACGACGCGGTAGATGTTGTCTCGCTCGTCGAGGCGGAATCCGCGCGAGTTGAGGATGGACGTGAGGGCCTGTAGCCACGGCACCCGGCGCAGCGTGACGGAGACGCGTCGGAGAAGGTTCGTCGACTCTCCGGATATTATGTTCGCGCCGGTGGTCTTGCGGAACTGCCGCAGGACGTCCGCGAGCGTCGCGTCGTCGCAGTCGATGTCCACGAGCGAGATCGCCCCGGACGACGATATCGGCTTGATCTGCGGACGCTTCGAGGCCATGAAGGAATCGTCCTCTTCGAGGTCTATCTCGTCGGCGCGGCTTTCGGCGAGCGGAGTGGGTGCGACGTCCGCAGGCTTCTCTGCGGCGGCCTTCGGGGCAGTCCCGATGTCCTGCGCGGTGGGCGCAACGGTCTCCACCGGCGCATCGCTTGTCGTGGAGGCCTCATTGGCGAAGACGCCGCATGAGGCGAGGATTGCAAGGACGGCGATCATTTTGTTCATTTGCTGTTTCCTTTCGGTTCTTCATCGCATTCGCGGATGCGGACGCGGATCAGGCGCAGGGTCTTGCTGTCAGTCACTTCCTTCACGCGCCATGTGAAGCGGTATCCTTCGTGGTTGGCCGATACGAGGTCGCCATCGGCATAGATGCCCCCATTGATGGTTATGGCTTGGCGTGATCTTGTCCCTGACATCTTGAGGATGCTGCCGATTCGCAGCGACTTGCGGGCCTTGACCCAGCGGCGCTCCACCGCCTGGGCGTCGTCGGCCTCGCGCGCGGCTTCGGCTATCGATTCCGCCGTTATGCTCGTCTTCGTGTCCTCATCCGTGGCCGGGGCTTCGGACGCGACCTTGACGCGGGGCGCATCGACGATTGGTTCGCGCGTGCCGACGTGTCCGATCGGCCAGAAGGGATTTCGGAGCGGGATCGTTGCCGCGAGGAGGATAAAGACGGCGTTCATTTCGTCGGTCCCCCCTTCTTCTCCATCGGCCATTCGAGGATGAACGCGATCTGCTGCGCGCCCGGGTTCGCCCGCGCCGTAATGACAAGGGACTCAAGCGCCACGAGCGGGAACTCCCTCTCGACGCACCGCAGGAAGGAAACCGCCGCCTGATAGCTTCCGCTGCAGCTTATCCTGATCGGGCAGCTCACGAACCTTTGCGCCGGGGCCTTGCCGGCGATAGGCAGGTCTATCGTCGGCAGGGCCTCGTATTCCATCCCGCTCAACCCGCATCCGGCGGCGATGGAATCCACAAGCGACTTGGCCCGCATGGCCGTCGATTCGAGAAGCGGCTTGATCAGGGCCGGACGGTAGGCGGCGAGGGCATCTTCGGACTTCTCCAGCCCGGCGCGGACCTGGTCGGCGCGCGCGAGGTTGCCCATCTGGGTGCGGTGCCGGAGCGTCTCGCCGTGCAGCGTTTTCCGCGCCTTCGCGAGAGCCGTTTCAGTGGACTCTATCGCGAAGAAGTAGATTCCCGCCGCGAGTGCGCCGAAGACCAGGGTGAGGAGCAGGGCTCTCTGGACGTTCGGGGCCATGTTCTGGAGATTCATCGCTCGAACCTCCTTCCTGTGAGGCGGTATTCCACCTCGAACGCCATAAGGCGGGAACCGTCCTCGGCACGTGAGGCATCCTGCCTGAAGGAACGTATCCTTGGGCTTTGCCCCGAGACCTGCGCTGCCGCACGGGTGATGACGACGTCATTGGTGAAGGTCTCCGTGGCGAGCGAGTCCATCAGCGAAAGGATCGGCGCCTCCTTCGTGGAGCGCCCGATGAGGATGAGGGACGCGCTCTCCACGTAGGACGTCGGGCCGTATAGCGAAAGGTCCGGCTTGGCCACGGCCCGCCTTCTCGCATTCGCCTTTGGCGTAGGAGGGACGGCTATCGGGGGCGGCGCGGGCGCGGGGATCTCGAGCTTCAGGAGCTGCACCTTGAGCGGCATTGCCTCCGCGAGCGAGGTGAGAAGTCCGCTGCGGCGGCGGACGGACGAGCGGTAGCAGTCGAGCTGGGCGAGTTCGGCATCTATCTCGCGGGAGCGATCCATCTGGGCGAGGACATCCTTGTGGGCGGCCTCCCTTGCCGCCATCTCGCCCTTGAGCTGGTTGACGTTCGCCTGCACGAGCATGAGCTGGCCGCCGAGAATTGCCCACCAGATGGCCATGCCTATGCACGCGAAGATCGCAAGCACGGGCATCATCACGCGGAAGCGGATGGGCGAAGAGCTGAACTTCTCGCTCTCCATCAGCAGGTTGAGGTGGTAGGCCGGACTCCTCATGCCTCAGCCTCCTCCCCAAGGAGCGCGAGTGCGGCCCCGAGCGCACCGAGGAATGCGTTTGCCGCCGTGCCCGAGACTGCTCCATCCGATGCGACCCTGTCATCGACGGCAAGGCCATCGAAGGCGTGTGGCGCGACGAGCGCCATGCGCGAACGCTCCTCGGCAAGCGCCCGCCAGCATTCCGTGCCGGACGGGACCCCCATCAGGAACGTGGACTTGACGTCAATGCCGAGCTTGCTTGCGAGATAGTCGTGCGAGAGCGACAGCTCGTCGAGGATCGGTGCCAGGATTGGTTCGAGGATGGGGCGCGGGTCGATGAGGTTGTCGTTGAGGACGTCCGCCACCATCGCATCGTTTATCCCGAGGCCGCCCTTGAGCGCATCGCATATGGCCCGCCATCCGGGCGCATGGCGGCATCTGCGCCAGAGCGCGATGTCGCCGTCGCGGTATCCCACGATGTTCGCGCCATCCTCGTTCACGAAGAGCGCAAGCGCGGAACCCTTTGCCGCAGTGAACGCGCCTTGCCGCAGGATGCTCGCGGTGAGGGCCGCAGGGCGCAGCTGGATGGACGATGCCGTAGGGCGGCGTCCTTCCGGCAGGAGGCGCGAGAGCCATAGGACCTGATACTCCGGTATGCCCGCCTCCATCACGAAGTCGCCCTCGGTCGAGATGGGCTTCATCACGAAGCGGGTGCCGCCGTTCGAGACAGGCACCCCAGGCTCGGGCGCTGGCGCATTGGCGTCCGACGCCGCAGCCGGCGGGGGCACCTTGGCTTTCTCTTCGCGCCGCAGGCTGAATTTCCTCGGCTTGGCGGGCGCATCCTCTTCGATGCGGTGCGTGCCGGCGGAGAAGTCCGAGCGGAACGCATCCCGCGTCGTCTGTGCGATGAACATGTCTGGCGACGTGACCGCGAGCGCGGCGTGGGGCGCCTGGAACGCCGCCGGCAACGACCATGTGCAGCCATGCGACGCGGCCTCCCACGAATCTGGAAGGGAGGCTGATGGCGGCGGGACAAATCCGGCCGCAACGACGTGGAACACCCCCTTGCGTTCCGACAGCCGGATGGCCGGGCAGCCACGCTTGTCCCCGGAGAAAAGATCCAGGCCAACAACATCGGCAGGCTTGCGCCTCTTCGGGCCGCCGCCTATCGTGATTGTCTTCGTTTTGGTCAGTTGAATCTCCATCGCAATGGATGTGTAGCAGATTCCGTGCCAACTATCAACTACCCGCTGCCAACTAAAAACTATATGGTATAATAGTCGCCGTTATGACGAAAATCTTGATTGTTGATGACGAGCCGCGCATCCTTCTTCTGATGAAGAGCCTCCTGAAGGCGAACGGCTACGAAGTCGAATCGGCGAAGGATGGCGCTTCCGCCCTGGAGGTTGTCCGCGCGGGCGGCGCGGATATCGTAGTTACGGACCTTCGCATGCAGCCTATGGACGGGCTTGCGCTTTTCAGGGAGATCAAGGCCCTGAACGACGCGATCCCCGTGATTCTCCTTACCGCCTACGCGAGCGTGGAGACCGCCATCGACGCCATGAAAAGCGGCATATTCGACTATCTCACCAAGCCATTCAAGGTGGATGAGATGCTTGCGTGCCTCAAGCGGGCTGAAGAGAAGATCCGCACGAACGCATCTGTGGCGGCGACGGCCGCGGTAGCTCCGCTCCGTTACCGCTTCGAGAGTTTCATAGCCTCGTCACCCGCGATGAACGAAGTGTGCGAGACGATCGCGAAGGTCGCCCCCACGGCCGCCACTGTGCTCATAAACGGCGAGTCCGGGACGGGCAAGGAGGTGGTCGCGCGCGCCATACACAAGTCATCCTCGCGCGCCGGGAAGCCGTGGGTGGCGGTGAATTGCGCCGCGATCCCGGAGAACCTGCTCGAAAGCGAGATGTTCGGGCACGTGAAGGGGGCTTTCACCGGCGCGATCGCCGACAAGGAGGGGCTTTTCGAGGCCGCAAACGGCGGCACGCTGTTCCTGGACGAGATATCGTCCATGCCGCTCATCCTGCAGGGCAAGCTCCTGCGCGTCCTGCAGGAGCGCGAGCTCCGCCGCGTCGGCGGCACGAAGAACATCCCCGTGGATGTGCGCGTGATCGCGGCGTCGAACGCCAACCTGGAGGAGGCGGTCGTGAAGGGGACGTTCCGCAGCGACCTCTTCTACCGCTTCGCCGTAATAACGATAGACATCCCGCCGCTCAGGAAGAGGCCGGAGGACATCCTCCCGCTTGCGCGGCACTTCCTCGCGGAGGAGGTCGGCAAGGGGCATCCCGTCCCCGTAATAGGCGAGGCGGCGGCGAACATACTGCTGTCCTACGACTGGCCGGGGAACGTGCGCGAGCTGGAGAACTGCGTCAAGCACGCGCTCGCGTTCTGGCAGGGCGGCGAGATAACCCCGCACGAGCTGCCGTCGCGCGTTGTCGAGCACAGGCCATCCGCCACCGCGTTCGGAGCGCATGGGGCCGCAGGTTCGGCCAACGCCTCGCTCAAGGGTTTCCTCAAGCAGAAGGAAAGGGAATACATAGGCCAGATCCTTGACGCCTCCGGCGGCGACAAGGAGAAGGCGGCGGAGACGCTCAAGGTCAATCTCTCGACGCTCTATCGCAAGCTCTCGGAAGAGTGAAGGATTCTCACTTCTGCGAAAACCCTTTTGCAAAAGTGAGAATTCGGTTACGATTTGGGATTTACGATTTACGATTTTTCGATTTGCGATTGCATTTGGCCATTTGGTCATTTGATGATTTAGCCGTGTAGCCCGTCGTCGTGAAAATGAATAGCCGTGCAGAGGTGCAGAAAATGCAGATTCCATGGATTCGGATTGATATGAGAGGCCCCCCCCATTCCCATCCTGTAAAACCTATCCACAAAATCTACAGGTTCTACACTTCTACACGGCTAAAACCAACTACCCACTACCATCTACCACCCAAGGCCCATCCCAAAATCTACAGGTTCTACACTTCTCCACGGCTGAAATCATTAAATCCCCAAATGGCCAAATGCAATCGTAAATCGAAAAATCGCAAATCGCAAATATTACCCACTGCCCACCGACACTGGCACGCGATTTGCATAAGGATTTGCAGCGACCGGCGTTGTGCCGATTGCGGCACATAAACCGAAACGAAAGGAAACACAAGTATGAACAGGCAGATGACGAAGGGATTCACCCTTGTAGAAATCATGATCGTGGTCGCAATCATTGCCATCTTGGCAGCCATTGCGATCCCGAACTTCGTGAAGTACCGCACGGAATCGCAGGAGAACGCCTGCAAGAGCAACATAGCGACGATCCGCACGGCGGCGGAGAACTGGGTCTCGAAGCCGGCGAACGCGGCGAACGTCCCGACGCTGGCTCTCCTGGCCCCGACGGACGGAACTGGCTACATGAAGAAGGCGCCGACCTGCCCGAAGGCCGGCACGTACGAGATCTCGAAGGACACGGCTGGCGCGATCGTCGTGACCTGCACGGCGCATCCGGATACTGAGGATTCCAGCGAGGACACCACCGGTCAGTAACCACATCGCGTGACGCACCGCAGAAGGTGTACGAAGCGAGAAGGGCGGTTACCCCGCCCTTCTTTTTTGGCATGCCATCTGCTTAATGTGTCCGTATGGCTCTTCGTCTCATAAAGCCCGGCAGACGGCCCATCTCCGAAATCAAGGCGATTTCGGATCCGATCCAGCGCGTCCTCGCGGCGGCAGACTACTTCTCGATGCCGCCCATGGCGCTGCCGCAGGGTTTCGTCCCGGAGGAATCACTTCTCTGTGGACGGGGAGTTGAATTCTGGTCGAAGGCGAAGGCCCTGCCGCTCGCGAGGGTCGCGGGGCGCCTCACGGTCGCCTTCGCCGACCCGTTCGACCTGCCGTCGAGGGAAGAGGTGGCGCGTGTCTCCGGCGGCAACGTGTGGAGCGTCGTCGCCGCCGAGAGCGAGGTGTCGGAGGCCCTTGGCCGCATCAAGGCGAAGGAGGACGCGACCAATCCCGCGCTGGCCCTCGAGAACATCATGCGCGGGCAGGAGGCGGACGTCGAGGTCTCGGCCGTCGATACCGGCAAGGCGGACGAGTTCGACGCTTCGCTGGATGCGGCGGGCGAGGCGCCCGTCATCCGCATGGTGAACTCGATGATGATCGAGGCGCTGAAGACGAAGGCCTCCGACATTCACTTTGAGGCGATGGAGAAGGCGTCGCGCCTCCGCTACCGCATTGACGGTGCGCTCGTCGAGCGGCCCGCTCCGCCGAAGGCCTTGCACAACGCGGTCGTCTCGCGCATCAAGATCATGTCCAACCTCGACATCGCCGAGCGCCGCCAGCCCCAGGACGGCCGCTTCAAGATACGCGCGCTGAAGAAGGAGGTGGATGTGCGCGTGTCGATTCTGCCTACGGTGCACGGAGAGAAGGTCGTGATGCGCATCCTCGACAAGGCGAACCTCGCGCCGGGCCTCTCGTCCCTGGGGCTGGACGAATACGCCTACAAGGCGATGAAGTTCGCGATCGACCAGCCGCACG
>CAVFWS010000027.1:0-18444 GCA_963626295.1 Clostridium sp. CAG:138 | reverse complement strand
GTCTTCGGCGAGACGATGAAGTGGGTGAAGAAGATGGGCAAGGAGAACCTCTTCAAGCTCAACGCCGAGAAGGCGAAGAAGATCTACGACGTCATCGATTCCACCGAATTCTATCGCGGCACGGCTAAGAAGGAATTCCGCTCGAACATGAACGTCACCTGGAGGCTTC
Organism: Clostridium sp. CAG:138; assembly: GCA_963626295.1. Lineage (GTDB taxonomy): Bacteria > Verrucomicrobiota > Kiritimatiellia > RFP12 > UBA1067 > UBA1731. The sequence goes on along the minus strand of CAVFWS010000027.1, from coordinate 18,275 downwards.
CCACCGAGGAGCTTGAAGCCCTGTTTGTCGCAGAGGCCAAGAAGCTTGGAATGGGTTCGCTCAAGGGCCACAGGAGCGTTGGCGGCATCCGCGCCTCCATCTACAACGCATTCCCGATGGAAGGCGTTGACGCTCTCGTCACGTTCATGAAGGACTTCGAGAAGAAGAACGGCTAACTTTAGCCGACAGAAGGGGAGAGGGACGGCAAGCCGATGGCGGTGCCGTCCCTTTTGCGCATTTCACGGAAATGCGTCCACATCATGGAAAGCGATCACATGGAGACCGCAACGGTGACATGGCGTTCAGCGCACAGGCGAATTCGACGCCCACGCTCAAGCCAGGTGTGCGCAAGATGCTTGCGATGTGTCGCGAGAATGGCGTACGCACGGCGATCGCATCCAGTTCAATGCGAAGCCTTGTGGAAGACAACATTCGCGCGGCCGACCTTGCCGAGATGTTTGACGTGATCGTGACGGGCGAAGATGTCGTACATGGAAAGCCCGCCCCTGACATATTCCTTTTGGCCTCATCCAAGATTGGAGTGCCGCCCCCGCAATGCCTTGTGTTCGAGGATGCGTTCTCTGGGATACGGGCCGCCCATGCCGCCGGATGCAATCCGATACTTATCCCCGACCGTCTCCAGCCGACCACGGAAATTCTGGAGCTTTGTTCATGTTTCAGAACCCTTGACGCTGCGGCAGATTGATTTTCGCTGATGTGGTGTCGCGGAGTTGACAGTAGAAAAAAAAACATATAATTGCGCCATTTACAAGTCACAATAGGGAGGATGGCGTATGTTAAGCAGTAGAAAGGCGGTAGTCGGCATTGTCACGGCTTTTTTAGTTCCGAGTATGCTTGTGTCCGCGCAAATCGTGGAAAAGGATGGCGATACATGGGTTGTGGACGTTCCTGCCGGAGAGTGCGTAAGGCCGACGGTATCGGACTTTGCTTCGCTTGCGGGCGAGACCATCCACAAGCGCGGCGAGGGACGGCTTGCGCTGACGAGGACTGCGGCTCGTGACATGAATCTTGTCTACGAGTCCGGTTCGCTGGAGCTAGTGTGCGCAAGGGAGGTTGCTGAGGACTGGTATTATCGGGCCGAGACTGCGGTTCGGGTCGGGAACGTGACCCAGTCAATACGGACTGAGACGGGTGATCCTTTTGATCTTGGCGGTGGTGCGATTGCCGTCGGCACAAATGCAAGCTGGGGTTCAACTGTCACGTCACGAAAGGTGCCGGTGCGGTTGGATGGCAAGATGTCAATCTCCGGGAGTGTAACGCTGTCAGGCGCCGGCGCTTGGGGACTTGCGATTGTCCTCCACAACGATCCTCGTGGCTACGAGGCGAAGGGGGCTCAGGCTGGCAACGAGGGGCTGTGCTATGCCCAAACTACCGATCCGATCATGAAGAGCTTTGCCGTCGGCTTCGTCAACTACTGCGCAGAGAACTACTTTGGCCGCTACAGGATTGGACGGAACGGCAGCTGGACGGAGACGGCGACGACAGATCCGATGATCTATTTCAACACGGCGGATACGACCGTGACGCCTGAGGTTGCCCATACGCGTGTGTTTGATTTTGTACTCGCGAGCGACACCTCATCGAAGACGGTGACGCTGACGCTCACGCAGGAGCAGAATGGCGAGAATGTGACATTTGTGCGTACGCTGGAGAACACGGACCTTACGGAGATCTGCGAGAGCAACACGGCGTATCTTGCATTTACGACGGATTCGGGCGGGCGCACGACGTATGGCACGATTTCCGATCTCATGATCAATGATGGACAGGGAGATACATTCCTGAAGTCGCTTGTCGTCACGACGGCATCTCCAAAAATCAGTGTTTCGTCTAATGCATCAGCCTCGACCAATCGCCTGGCGGGCACGGTTCGTTTCACTGCGCCACAGGCGGACGTGTCTCTCGTGAACCTCGATTCCCACGATCAGGTGTTGAACCTTGGCATCTGCTCGTCGGATGGAAACATTTCGTTTTCAAGCCTGCCGGAGGCTGTGTCAGTGCCGTCCGATGCGGCGAACGGACTTTGGCATTATGACAGGTTCAATGCCAACGGCGATTCCGTCGCCGCCGCATCGGAATCTCCCTATCAGCAGAATGCGGATGGCACGGTGGGCCTAAAGGTCGGGAGTGCGGTGGGGAACACCGTCTCCCTTACGGCACGGATGCGTCCCATCGCGATCGAAGGGCGTATGCGGGTCTCCGGTCGTGCGGCGATGTCGGGTTCGGGTTCATGGGGCTTTGCGATTGTCCTCCACAACGATCCTCGTGGCTACGCGGCTTGCGGCGAATGGAAACTGAACAGCGATTTGGGTTACTATTCGGCGGAAAATACGTCCGCCTCGATCACGAACAGCTTGGCCGTTGGCTTCGTCAACTACAACATGGCTGATCATATGGGGCAGTACCGCTTTGGGCGAAACGGCAGATGGGAGGACGCCTTTGACAGGAAGAGTCCGGATAACCGCTACGTCACAGACCCGATGATCTACTTCAACACGTGCGATGGGCAAGACGCAAACGGCAAGGACATCCTGTTGACGCGCGTCTTTGACTTTGCGCTTGAAAGCGATGCGGTCGCTAAGACGGTGACGCTCACGCTCACGCAGGAACAGGATGGCAAGGACGAGCCTGTCGTGTTTACGCGCACTTGGACGGACGTTGACCTCACTGAAATCTGCGGTAGCGAGAATGCCTACCTTGCGTTCACGTCTGCCGCAGGCGGCCGCACGACGTCCGTCGTGATCGATGGCCTTGAAGTCGCATATGCGTCAGACCATCGGTTCGGGCTTGTGACGGACGGTATGCTGTCGTTGCCGACAGGTTCCATCTTGTCGCTCGATGCCGTGGATTTCGGCATCGAGCGCAACGGTAAGGTCGCGAGTGGAACTCGCGCAGAACTTTCACGAGGGGCGAGACTGTATGTGGCACCGGGTGTGTCAGCCGTTCTCCGTAGTGCTACCGTGTCTGGCGAGACAATTCGGCGTAGCACGTGGACGGCATCAGACTGCGACTGGGTGAAAGGTCTCGGTTCAGTGACTTTAGGTGCGGGCTTTAGCCTGATCGTTCGCTAACCATTAACAAAGGAAAGGAATAGAGATGAACAGACGCGAATTTCTTTTTGGTGCGACGGGGGCGGCGATTGTGCCGTCTGCCCTGTCGGCGAAGGCGCAAGCGGCGTTGGAGCCATTGCCGAAAGGCGCAAGGCCCAACCTGGTCGTGGGGGTCCTTTCGGACATTCACATCACGCGGGACGACAACGCCAATTTCTTCGAGAAGGCGTTGCGCTTCTACGACAGCCGCAAGGTCGATGCCGTGCTGATTGCCGGAGATCTCACGACAACGAGCCGCAGAAGCGAGTTCGAGTCGGTGGCACGTACCTGGCGCAAGGTCTTCCCGAATGACTGCCGTTCGGATGGCGTGCGCATCGAGAAGCTTTTCGTGACCGGGAACCACGACGAGGACGCATTCGCCGGAAGCTGGTACAAGACGTTCGACGAGTCGAAGGCCGAAGCGTTCCATTGGCGCAAGCAGGAGGTTTGGCAGAGCTGTTTTGGCGAGGATTACAAGCCGATCCGCGCGAAGACCGTGAAGGGGTACACGTTCATCCTGCGCAACTGGATGAGCATCCTCGGCGACGAGCAGGGTCACAAGTACGCCAAGGGCTTCAAAAACGAGCGTACGCCTCTGCCGGAGTTCCTGCCCACGCTCGATCTCCCCAAGGATCGTCCGTTCTTCTACGTCCAGCACGAGTACGTGGAGGACACGACATACGCCACATGGCTCCTGCGCGGCGAAAAGTGGATCAAGTCATTTGACAAGGGTTTGACGCGCAAGGCCCTTAACGGTTATCCCAACTGCCTCGCGCTCACGGGACACGAACACCAGTCGCTTACGGACGAGAAGTGTATCTGGCAGGGTGAGTTCACCTCTGTCGGATGCTCATGTGCGCGTGGGCACGAATTCACAGTTCCGGGCAGGGAAAACGGCTTCAACTGCGCCGACTTCAACCGCAAGCCGCCGCAGGAGATGCCGAAAGTTGACGTACACAGCGTCCGGCAGGGGATGCTGATGTCGGTCTACGGAGATCGCATCGTATTCGAACGGCGCGAGTGGACGCACGACCAGTCGCTCGGACCGGACTGGGTCATCCCTCTCTACGGCGGTCGCACGGTCCCGCCCCATGGCGTGGCGACGTTCGACTTCCGCCGCCGTGCCGAGGCTGCGAAGGCCACGCCTCCCCAGTTCGCGCCGGGCGCAAAGGTGACGGCCGTGCGCGTGAAGGATGGACATCGCCGAGCGAAGGATGGCTACAGTGACGACAAGACGCCACGCGAGCAGGTCGTGGTTTCGTTTCCGCCTGTCACGATGCTTGCCGGTTCGCCGGTGCGGGCCTACGATTTCGGCGTTCGCTGCGAGGTGCGCGACGCGGATACGGTGCGGACGGTCGCCGAGAGCCGGGTTTTTCCGCCCGATGGCATGCAGGCCGAGTCGCGTGAGAAGGGGCCTTGCGCCTGTGCGTTTTTCGGCGACATAATACCGCGCAACCGTAGCGTGCGGTTTGTGGTCACGCCGGCAGATTGTTGGGGGAATGAAGGGCATTCCATCGCGTCTAACTGGATGAAGTTGGCCTGATCGTGTAATGCCTGAAAGCTGGAGGGTCGGATGAGAGCTTGGCTTGCTGTTTCGGCGATTGTTGGTGTGCTTTTGGTCGCCAAGGGCGAGGTGCGGTGCGAAAAGGGACGTGTCGTGGCCCGTGATGCTCATGGGAATACCTATCTTGAATCTGGCGAACACGGCCTGTGGATCGTGAAGTTCGCCGAGACGAATAGGCTTTCTGCGGTGCAGGTCGAACGGGAGGACCGCCTCGGCGGACGATTCTCAGAGACGCGACGCGGCGATACGGTCGTGTCCAAATGGGTTTCGCCCGTCTTGGATGTTACGGTAACGACGAGGTGTCAGAGCGACGGATCCTTGACGATGAAAGCCTACTTGACGGCGAAAAAGGGCATCGTCGAGGAATTCCACTTCCCTGCGAATCTGCGCTTTCGTCCAACCGATGTGGCGAGGTTCGTCTACCCAGGCCGTGGCAACGAGACGACGGGCATGGCGCTCAACGAGAAATTTTTCACGTCCAAATGCAGTTACTCCGTTCCCTATCCGCCACTCTTTGCCGATTGGGCGCGTCTGGAGACGAAATCCGGCGCATCCGTACAGGTCTATGGCGTTCAGCGTCGCGGGAACTTCGCGCCCTGGAAGAATCCGCATCCGTTCGTTCCGGGATCGGCGACCGTGGCCGGAGATGGCCGTGGCGGCTACTATTCGCATGCCTCGGCGTATTGGCTGAAGCCCGGCGAATCGGTCGAGACGCCGGCGGTGCGGATCGTCGAGGGCGGAACCGTCGATTCGTCCCTTGCGGCGTACCTGAAGGAAAACGGCCTCGGACGGTCGCGCTCGTCGAAACTGCCGCCGCGTGACGGGGCGGCGTTCCTGCGCAAGCTTGCCGCCTCTCCGCTGTTGCTTGTCCTCGCGGCCGATGCGAAAAGGATCGCCGCACTTGCCGATGGCCTGCCGATGCCCACGCTCGTCCATATCCACGACTACATGCCGCATGGCTTCGACAACGCGTATCCGGATTTCTTCCCGCCACGAAAAACGTTTGGCAGTTCCGATGACTTCAAGAACATGGTGACGGCCATCCATGCCCGTGGCGGACTGTTCATGCCATACACGAATCCGTGCTGGTGGGGCTCTGAACCCTTTAAGTCGGAAGTGTTCAAGAAAACTGGCATGGAGCCGATCGCCAGAAAGCATGACGGAAGTCCGATCACGCTCAAGTACGGGCCGCACAAAGGCTACAACATCACGTACTGGCATCCGGTCGTGCAGGCGGCGAATCGCGCCACCCGACGGGCGGCACAAGAGACATATGGATCTGACATCCTGTTTCAGGATCAGTGCGGTTCCATGCCGTGGTTTCGCGACTTCAGTCCGCATTCGCCGTCCGTCACGGCGCATGAGGAGGGTATGATCTCGATCGTGGAGGAGGACAGCCGCCACATGCCGCTCTTCACGGAGGATGGCTTTGACATGGTGGCGGATTCGGAACTTGGGCTGACCGGATGCGCTTGGGGAACGGTTCCGCTTGAGAACATGGTCGGTCGGAAACTGCACAAGGAAAAGCGCTTCCCCGCCGACACGTGGGTTCTCGAACCTGTGGCCCAGCGTCTCTTCAGGGACAAGCTTCTTTTCTACCATCACGATCTTGCGGGTTTCACAAAAAATGAACGCGTCCTCGCGTGGGTGCTCGCGCTCGGATACAACATTGTCGTGGCGTACAAGGCCGATGAGCTAACGAAGAATGAGGGCGTTCGTCGTTGGTACGCTTGGCTGCACGCAATACAGTCCCGTGTGCTTGCGCGGACTGTCGGTGGCCGCGTCACGGAGTTTGTGCACGACAGATCCCCCCTGTTCGCACGCGGCATTGATCCGGCCACGCCGTCCGACGACGGAACCGTTGTGGCGACATATGGCGGGGTGCGCTTCCTCGTAAACCTTGGCGACGTGCCTCGGACGATTGAAGGGCATTGCCTGGCGCCGTATGGCTGGTGGATCGAGGGGCCTGATGTGAAGGCCGGAATGCCGGAGGATGGCGTGCCATTCATCGAAGCAGATGGGGAGAGGATCACGTATGTACGCTGAATGCGCACGAAAATGTGCCGTGTCATTTGTCTGCCTTGTGGCGGCGGCATCGTCAGGAGCGTTCGGGACATGGAGTTCCCCAGATGACCGTGCATCGTTCGGGCCCCTGACGCCTTCGGCGCGGCCAGTCCTGCGCGAATACATCTGGCCCGAAGGCAAGATGCCGGACGCGCAGCCGCACCAGATCGCCGCGAAGGCGGAAGAGACCCGCTCGCCGACGTTTCGCGTGGAAGACTTTCGACGACCGTACATCGACTGGTACGCGCCGAATCCGTCCAATCGGACAGACCTTGCCGTGCTCGTGGTTTCGGGCGGCGGCTTCTCGTCCTGCTGTGACGCGGAACGTCTGCAGCCGGCCATTGACAGATTCGTCCGCGCGGGCGTGACGGTCGCGAACCTGACATACCGCACACCGCGTCCGAAGGGGCTTGCCATACACCAGTCCGGCTGGGAGGATGCGCAGAGGGCCATACGGTTCATGCGGGCGCATGCGTCGAAGTGGGGCTTCAGTCCGGAGAAGATCGGCGCCACGGGAATATCGGCCGGCGCCAAACTCGTCCTTCTACTGGCCACATCGTCAGAGACGGCGGCGTACGCGCCAGTCGATGAACTTGATGCCCTGCCGTGCAACCTGCTCTTCGCCGTGCCGCAGGCGGCGGCATACGTGCTAACCGACGGCGAGGGCGTGCCGAACGCCCGCGAGGGAGATGCGCCCGACGTCGCGCTCGTGAAGGAGCTTGCGTTTGACGGCAAGACCTGTCCGATGTGCCTGTTCCACGGCGGTGCGGACGACTTTTCGCCGTTGGGCTCAACGCAGATATACCGTCAACTCCGCCGGATGAAGATTCCTGCCGAGCTGCATCTTTTCGCGGATCGCTGGCATGGGTTTCACGGCGACATGAACCGGGGCGACGACGGTACGGCATGGGATCACTGGTTTGACCGCGTACTTGAGTTCATCCGCCAGATGAATTTCGATGGACGGCTCGGCGGTGAAGTCGCCCTTGCAGTGCGTTTCCCGGATGATGCCGATCGGGGAGGCTACGAGCGGATGCCCCTCTGGCCGGAGGGCAAGATGCCGAATGCGCAGACAAACCAGTGCGTTCCGTATCTCGAATGGCATATTCCGAAGACGCTCCGCACCAAGGGCATCCAGATCATCTATTCCGGCGGCGGCTACTTAGATAACCGTCCGGATTCTTGGGATGGCGTAACGCCGGCGCGACGCTACCTGAACGAGAAGGGCATGACAGTCGTGACGCTCAAGTATCGCACCCCGCGTCCAACAGGCCTCGCGAAGCATACGAGCGCCTGGCAGGATCTTCAGCGTGCGGTCCGCGTCGTGCGCCGCGAGGCGGAAGCGCGTCACCTCGACCCGAACCGCATCGGGATCATGGGCGCTTCCGCCGGTGGACATCTCACGATCATGGGGGCGACAAGCTCTCGGCGCAAGTCATATTGGCCGGTCGACGAGATGGATCTTCTTCCGTGCAATGTGCAGTGGGGTATCGCGCTGTATCCCGCCTATGCGCTGACGGACGGTCTTGACGAGCCGAACCGCACGGGCGGCAATGGCGATGCGGCGCGTCTCGCGTCTGAGTTCTCCTTCGACCTTGCGACCTGTCCGATGCTGTTCCTGCACGGCGATGCGGACGGATGGGCGGCGATGAACTCGGTCAAGTGCTGGGAGCAGTTGCGTCGCATGGGGGTGCAGGGCGATCTGCATACGCTGGCGACGCGGGACCATTGCTTTATGACCGCCGCCGCACCTGGTACGGGTAGCTACACGTGGCTGGATCGCGTGTGGGAGTTCCTGAACCACAAGAAATTCAATGCGCCTGATCTGTTCCTTGCCGCACAGGCGGTGTGGCCGAAGGGTGCGGGTGACACGATGAACGAAACATTCACATTCGAGACGGAACTGACGGCGACGGAAGGTCCGGCAGAGTTGCGGATTGCGGCGGCATCCTGCTACAAGGCCGAGGTGAACGGCACGTTTGTCTCGGCCGGACCGGCACGTGCGCCGGTTGGCTTCGCGCGTGTCGATGCGATTCCGGTGCAACTGAATGCCGGACAAAACCGTCTGCGCGTCGAAGTGAATTCGTATCGGTGCAACAACTTCGTGTACATGAACCAGTCCCCGTTTCTCGCGGCGGAAGTCGTGCAGAACGGACGCGTCCTTTCCGCGACCGGCGGCACGAACTGGACGGCACGGGCGTCCGAACGCATCGTCAAGACGCCGCGAGCCAGTTTCCAGAGAGGCTTTTCGGAAGCTTACCTGATCGGCGGTGCGCCGTCGCCGTCGCGGGAACTTGAGAGTGTCGCCGCGCCGCGCTTCATCGCACGGGAGGTGCCGCCCTGCGACTTCAGTTTCGACGGGTCGTTCGCCGAGGTCGATGCCTACGACATCGTTTGCGACGAATCGACGCCCTTGCCCAAGACTCGCTGCTTCGAGAATGTCGCGCCGCCTGTCTTCTGCGGATACAAGGCGGAAGAATGCGACGTGAACGTCTGGCACGAACTGGCAAAATGGCGCAGGGCGTCGCCGGACGTGTCCGGGCGAAAGGTTCAGGCGAAGCTCTATGCCGGAGAGCATAACACCACAGGATTCCTTCAGGTCGAGCTGGAGTGTACGGAGCCGGGTCGGTTCATGGCGGCCGTGGACGAGTTGCGTACGCCTGACGGAGACGTGAACCCTCTGCGCATCGAGATCGCGGCCGGCGCGATCTGGGACATCAAGCGTCCGGGGCGGTACGTGCTGGAGTTCTTCGAGCCGCAGACGTTCAAGTTCGCCCGTCTGGCGATGCTCTCCGGCAAGGCGACTTGGAAGGCGCCTGTCGTGCGCCGCTATCGGAATGCCGAGGTTTTCAACAACGCCTATGTGGGGACGGATCCGGTGGCCGCCAAGGTCTTGGCGGCGGCCGCCCGTACGCTTGCACAGTGCGCGACGGACGTGCCGATGGACTGTCCGAGCCGCGAACGCGCCGGCTGGTTGGGCGATTCCTATTTCTCCGGTCCAAGTCTGCAACTGCTGACGGGAAATGCGTCTGTCGAGCGGGCGTTCCTTCGCGACTACGCGCTTGCGAAGGGATTCCCGCATCTCCCGAAGGGCATGGTGGCGATGTGCTATCCGTCGGATCATACGGATGGACTCTACATTCCGACATATGCGCTGTGGTTTCTCCTTGAAATCGAGGACTATGTGCGCCGAACCGGAGATCACGAGACGGCGAAGCTGCTGGAGGGGCGCGTGAGGGATTTGTTGAAGTGGTTCGACGGATATGTCAACGCGGATGGCCTTCTTGAAAAGCTTCCGTCATGGGTGTTCGTCGGCTGGGATGAGTCCAACGGCTACGTGCAGGACGTGAACTATCCGGCGAACATGCTCTATGCTGCCGCATTGGATGCGGTTGGGCGATTGTACGGATGGAAGCGTTGCGTCCGCCGTGCGGATGCGATCCGTTCCGCTGTCCGTGCGCAGTCATTTGACGGGGTGCAGTTCCGCGACCATGCGGTGCGTGGGAAGGATGGCGCACTTGCCGTGCGGCCTGAAGCGACCGAGACGTGCCAGTACTATGCGTTCTTTACGGGCACGGCAGACTATGTCCGCGATGCCGGACTTTGGAATCGTCTGGTGCGGGGCGAGCGGGGTACGCTGAAGAAGGCGGGCCTCTTCCCCGGCATGCAGTTGCGCTTCCACTGCCTTGCGCGTGCGGGGACGCCCGAACTCGCCAGAAAGGAAGCCCTCGCCTACTATGCGGACATGGCAGACCGCACGGGAACCCTTTGGGAGCATGATGCGCCACGGGCAAGCTGCTGCCATGCGTTTGCGACAGGCTTCGTCTTCCTCTTCGCCGATGATATCAAGCCGATCAAGGCCGGCAGACCGTATTAGGCAGGTGCCGCAGGCGTTTGCCTGGGACTGGCGTCGCAAGCATAATGTTTGTGTGATCGAATATGTTTTTTTGTTGAAACGGATATACTGTCATAGTCTGGATTTTGCTATACTCGTACACATAGGACAACAATGCCTTCAATGGTTTGATGGCGTTGGGTTGACTTTGAAGTTCAACATAAAAGGAACGAAGCCGATGAAATCATTGAGCATGTTTGCGGGGGTTATTGTCTTGTCATGGCCTTTTACGGCAGTTGCTGACATTACTTTCACGGATGGGGGGGGGGGGGGGGTATCTCTGTAGCGGAGAACTGGAGTGGTACGCCAGGGGCCGGTGAAGTTGGCACGGTTGATGTTGCGGCATGTGGCGGCACATTGACGGTCGGCGGAAACTTGGAGCTTTCCGGACTCGTCCTAAAGAACGCAGGCGGGATCGACATTACCATAACTGGATCGGGTACACTTTCGTTGGGTGCGGCTGGTCTCTCGATTCCGACAGCCGCCAAGTCGCTAACGCTGACAGCCCCGGTGTCGATAGTTGCCGCACAATCATGGATGTTGGGTGCGACCCCTACGGACTTTAGGGCTTCAGTCGATGGCACATCCAATTGGACTGTTGACTGTACAGGCCTAATCCGTGTCTATCAACTTGGTTATGATGGCTTTGTGACTTACACGGGTGAAAAGGGGCAGGTTCGGTTTTTGGCTGGCAAGGATTGGGCACAGAAGGTTCGATTGGCGACGACAGGCGACACCGTTCTGTGTGTCACAAATACGGTTGAATGGTCTGAAATCGTTACGGGTGGAACGATGGAACTGGCAGGGGCCGGAAATGTGTTCGTTTGCCAGCCGTCTGTGGATGATGCCGGCACAACGGGCATGCCAGGGTGCATTGTGTTTCGTGATGGCGATTCGCTTGCTTGTGTTGAGGATTACAAAGACCGCAAAAAGACAATATGTGTGGCACAGGGATTTCTGGATCAGCGCGGCGGCACAATCATTGCTTGCGACAGGTATCAGTCCTCTGTCGGTGGCGTAACGAAAGGCTATAATGGAATTGAACAGTCCTTGGCCGGCTACAACCTTTCAGAAGGAACCTACTCGGCGGCGTTTCTCAAAATGGGTGAAGGTACGAGGTCCATTGACTCTGGGGATTCCGTGCGCATTGTCCAGACTGGTGGCACGATGGATGTGGGTTCGGGCCTTTGGATCAACGATTCACCGGAGTCAAGCCGCGTTCGCTTCGTTAACGAGTATGTGCTTGGCGGCGGCACATTGAACGTCGGCGGAAAATATTATGGCGGATGGAATAACGCCCAAAGCGCCGGTCTGGTTGTTGCAGGTGCGCACGCTGGCGCCACGAAAGATGGGTTTCCGGCGGGTGTGTTCACGATGACCAATGGTACGTTGAATGCACGGTATGTTCATTTTGGCGTCGATAAAATTGACAATCAGAAATGGCAGAACGACCAGTCGTTTGGGTTGTTTGACATGCGTGGCGGTGAAATGCCGTTGGGCGAGGTTATTCCTGGATCGACGAAAGCGACTATGACTGAAGGCTTTTCCGTTGGACAGTATTGGAACAACGGGACGGATCCACGCTCTGTCTATCGCATCAATCTTTCTGGCGGCACGATTTCCGTAGGCTCTGGCGATTGGGTGAATCGATTCGGCTTCTTCTTTCCCGCATTGCCGGAGGCCTCCTTCACCTGGGACACAGGCGAAGGAAATACCGATTTTGTGGCTCCGATCTCTGGCTCTGGCAAGTTGCGCAAAAAGGGGACTGGGACGATGCTGATTCGCGACGGTTCATGTTTTGACGGTACGCTGGAGATTGTCGAAGGTGCAGTGACGGTGCCGATCGTGTTTGAGGCTGATGACATTTCAGGTGATTGCTACAAATGGACGGCGGACTCGCTCACTGACGCGGAAGACGGAGGCGAGGTGGCGGAATGGGTGGATTCCATTCATGGTCTTAAGGCTGGTGTCAATGACACGCCGACAGGAACTTGGTGTCTTCCTACCTACGTCGCCTCTTCGGCGAAGTTTAATGGGCATGCCGCACTCGCCTTCAAGACGACGGCCGGAAACGCTTCCCTCGTGGCTGCTCCAGATATGCTTGCCGACGCAAGGTCCTGTACGGTCGTCGCGGTGTTTCGCCGTCCAGAAACATCGGAAGACAATGCAAATGCCGCCCACGGACGTGCCGTATGCGGTTTGGGTGGCACATGGGCCGGAACCGTGTTGAGAATTGGACTTCGTTGCGAGTCTCCAAGAGCGTCGGCGACTCCGTATGCCTATGCGCCCGTATTCTCTTCCTCCGATGCGCAATACTGGAGAAACGAGTATGCGCTCGTGACAAACGGCATTCCGTATGATGTCGGAGCGGAGGCATCGTGCCATGTCGTCATTGCGACTGTGGACAATGGGCGCTATTCGGTATTCTCTGACGGGCAATATGCGGAGCGGACAAATCCATTTTGGGATGAGAATTCCAAGCTCCAGACGGACATGCGCAAGTTTTTCTTTGGCGGTTACGTGACGGACGGCTCGAATCTGGCTGGTGGCGATTTGGAGATTGCAGAGGTGCGCGTCTATCCGAATCGGGCATTGACGCTTGCCGAGCAGCGTCAGTTGGGCACACACCTCTTTGCCACATATCGTGGCGTGACCGCAGATGAGAGGCTTGCATCCATGTGGTATGGCGATCATTACGGCATGATTGAGATGGGGACTGAGTCTGTCCCAGAACGTCCGGAAGGCGGCGTGAGCTGGAATGCGGCTGCGTTGAATGCACTTGATGCCGCATCTGGTTGCGGAAAGCCGACTCTGGTCGAGAAGTCGTTTGGCGGCGAAGACGCGATTCGTTTTGACGGCGCATCTGCGCTAACGATTCCAGCCGCGCAGTCGTCGCTGTCTGGCGCCTCGGCATTTACGATGGCGGTTGTGTTCCGTACGCTGGATGACGGTGCGAAGGGGCTTGATACGGACAAGGATGGTCAGATAGGTCTTGTCAGTTCGCGATCAGGTAGCGCCTACGGATGGGATGCCATTCTTGCGCTATACCGGGAATGCGCGGTAGGCATTGAGTGCGGCAACGCGAATGAAAGCTACCGTATTCGCAATGTGGATCGTCGTCCATGCCGCCTCAATGATGGCAATGCGCATGTCGCAGTCATGGCGGTGACGCCAACATCGACTGATGCCTTCACGGAAATGGTCGATGGTCGGTACAACACATGGACGCTTGGATTCCTTGGGACAGCCAAATGGCCTTCCGGACAGGTTCACGACAGATGCAACGTCTATGTTGGTGCGAAAGCCGCATTGGAGAATATGGGCTTCTTTAAGGGCGATATCGCCGAGGTTGTTCTATATGGCAGGCAACTTAGCCGTGATGAAATGACGGCGCTCTCGGAGAATCTTGCGGCGAAGTATCGCTTCCGCCTGTTGCCGACCCACGATTTCTCCGATACGGATGTTGCGGCGCGTGGGCTTCGCGCATCGAATATCGTAGTGCGCAAGGGGGCGTCGTTGCGTATGCCGCTTGCGACGACAGGAGCATATGCCCTTGCGCCTGGAGCGACCTTGTCTGGCTCAGGAGCGATGCTTGGTTCGTATGCATTTGGTAATGGCGCGACGCTCGATCTTGCGACGGACACGCCGACGGCTCTGTCGGATGTGCAGATGATGAACGGCGGCAGAATCCGTGTTGATGTGTCGAAACCGTTCAGGTTTGAAAACTTCTCCGCTTCGGGAACGGTTGAACTTGAACTCGTTGACTTTGACGAGACAGAGTATCCCCAGAATGTTACGCTCTTTTCATTTGAGAACGAGCCGTCGTTTGCAAATGATACCGTCTTTCATGTGCGTGGCAATCTGCGGTATGTTGTCGAGATGAAAGACGGGAAACTACGCCTCCATGTGCCGCACGGGTTGCAGCTCGTCATTCGCTGATAGAGAGGGTGGGTGGTCATGTCAGATTACATGAAATGCGTTTTATGGGCTGCACTTTGCGTTCTTGCATTAGGGGTGTTTGGCTCTGTGTCCGTCAGGGTTGGCGTATTGTGCGAGGCACAGTTTGCCAATGAAACGCTGTATCGGATGAAGCGCGAAGGCCTCGGAACGTTCGCTAGCCTTTCGGTCGGTCCTTGGACTGCGGAAAAGCTGACGGCATTATCTGCATTTTGTCGGTCTAACGATTTTGAATTTACGATGCATGAGATGCTTGAGCGCCGATATCTTGACTGGAAGGAGGCCTACAAGCCGTACGTTGACGAGCTTCTGCCAGTCTTGCGCAAAGAGGCGAAGTGCCCTGGCTATGTCGGGATGCCGCTTATGCACGAGGCGGGAGGCGTTTTGTTCTCATGGCCCGCGAATTCGGTTGCGAAGAATTACAAGGTCAACGCGAATGATCCTGGCACTTGGAATGCGGCGTCAGACGGTATGGCTACGGCACTGGAGCCTTTGGCAGATCATGCGCAGCGTCGCGACGTCAAAACTTATTCTGAGGCAAACGAGCATCTGGCAAAGGTTGTCGGGTCGTATTTCGACTTTGCCCGTAAATACGATCTGCCAGGACCGTTTTATGCGACAGAGCCGAACTTTGGCATGTATTCGTACCTCTTCCGATACGGGAACTACAGTAGGCTTTGCTGTGAAGTCATATACGGCAAAGAGACGGAGCGGCGTTTTTCAGGCATTGTAGGCGCGACGAGGGCGTTTGGGAAAGATGGCTATTCCTGTGATGTCGCGACAGCCTGGTATGGAGGCAAGCAACATGATGCGCAGTGGCGGAATCGGTGTCGAGCCTCGTTCTACATGGCATTCATGCGCGGAGCGGATCGCATCTATGCCGAACACGGCATCATGGACTGGAAATCGCTGGGCGACAATTTCGACGTGAACCATGCGCTTCCGGCATTCTACCGTTCGGTCGTCGCGGAACTTGCGGCTTACGCAAAGACGCATCCGCGCACAGACGGATTGCCAGAGTCGGCGGTCGCCGCGATTCAGGGGCGTTTGGATGGCTTCGTCGGCAATTGGCAGACCCATCAGTGGGGCATCCGCGACAATCCGCGCTTCTTGTTGGGAGACCCAGACCGAGCATGGTCTATTTTCGACGGTCTCTACCATCGAAATTCATGGGAGTGCCGCGATGGACAGGGTGATGTTGATTATTCCGGAAATCCGCCGTTGGGCATGGCGGAGATATTGCCGTATGATGCCCCAGACGTGGTTTGGGCGGGCAAGAAACTGCTGTTTCTTTTGGGGAGAAACGTTATGGATGATGCGCTTTACGCCAAGTTGATTGAATATGTCCGCCAAGGCGGAAGGTTGTTGCTTTGCGCATCGCATCTCAATACGGCAGCCGAACCCGATGCCCAGTTTGCACCTTATCGGAATGGCGACTGGTCGGATCTGCTTGGCGTACACTGCAAGCCTGGTGAGGCGCGTATGCGCTTTGGCATCAAATTCACCGAAAATCCGTCATGCGGCGTTAAGCTGAACCTCTACGGGAGCGTAATGGATCCGTTCTTTACGGACGGCGGATGGAATATGCCTGTGCTTGAGCGTTGTGGCGCCCGTGTCTTGGCTGTGGATAGCTGTCGATTTGCTGATCGTACCCTCGAATCGCTTAATCCAGTTGTTTTCTGGAACAGGATCGGAAAGGGGTGTGTCATCTTTGTGTCTTCGCTCGATTCGCCTGGCGCTCCGGGGACGCGTCCGCTTTACGAGTATCTGCTTGCGCGTCTTGTTGAGTCTGTGGATGTTTGGCCGAAGGTCGAATGTTCTGATCGCGTCCGGTATGCAGTCTACGGTGGCGGCAAGACCGTCTATCTGCTCAATACAGAGGCCAACCTTACGCAGGATGTCCGCGTTCGGTTTTCGCCTGATGCAAAGGAACGGGCGGTCGTGTTGAAGGCCGGCGAATTCAGTCGCCTGGATTTCTGATAAAAGTTATAGGAAAGGTTGGTAATTATGCGAATGTTGGTTTTCTGTGTTTTTATGGCGTTTTGTGCACGCGGAGAGAAAATCCTCTTGGATTTTTCAACAACAGACGACCTTAAGGTCGCGCCATCGATGAAAACGTCGGGAAGTGAAGGGACAACGCGCTTTTCGGATCGCTTTGCGACCCTAGGGACGAAAAGCTTCTATTTTGGTACACCGCTCGGAACAAAGGTTCTTCAACCTAGGGCATCGACTCGGCTAATTTGGAAAACGCCCGTTGACTTTACGCCATATGACAGAGCTGTTCTCTATTACGTGAATGCCGCCGTCGAGGGAGAATCCCTCAACGTTCAGTTTGGCGCATATAAAACTGGTACAGCTGTTGTCGTTGAACGGTTGGCAAACTGCGATGCCGGACGCATTGTTGTGCCGCTTGCATTTCAGGATCCGATGACTGCCAATGCAGTCACGCAGTTGCTGCTTTCGGTATGGAGGCCTGCACAATTTGACTTTTACCTGGATCGTATCATTTTGCTGAAGAAAGGTGAGCCATTGCCGCCTGTGCATGCCTTGACGGATGCCGAACGCGGCGTGATGAAGGAGATTCAGCGCGAAAATGATGTGTATGCGGCAAAACTGAATCGCGAGCGCAAGGAAAGGGAGAGGGAATTCCAGTGCTCTTTCCGCGATAAGTTCCGAAGTGTCGCGTCGGGAGAGATGATGGTGGGGCTTGCAACGTCAATGGATCAGATTCGTCCGACGGTGACGGAGATCGAGCCGTGTGTGGCTACCAAGGTCGATATGCGGCTTGCGCGTGGCGAAAGCGAGGCCGTACAGGTCTACGTGATGCCGCGTGGTGAAACGGCGCTAAGGGACGTGTCCGTTTCTTTCACCGATGCGCTTGTGCGTGAAGAACCTTGGTGGGCGATCATCTCAAGGAGGAATACCTTGGATGTGTCTTGCCTGAAGACATGCGTTGTCGGGCATTTGGAATGCAAAGGGCGCGTCAATTACCGGCGAGCGTATGTTGAGGGAGATTGTGCCAGTTTTGTCCGCAATACGCGAGATCTGACGCCAGGCTGGTATCCAGATCCGCTCTTGTCGTTTAAGACTTCATGCGATGTCGAACCATTAGTCTGCCAGGCATTCTATGTTCAGGTAAAGGTCCCGGAAAGTGCCACGCCAGGCGTTTATCGTGGAAGATTGCGCATAATGGCCAGTAATGCCGCTCCGATAGAGATTCCGGTGTCAGTCCGCGTGAACTCCTTTGCGGTGCCACGCGAGTCCGCCCTGCCTTTGGCAATTACGTTTGGTCCGATGGTGTGGGCGAAGCGCCAATGGATGACGCAGGAGAAGTATGACTTCTTAAAATCGCTTGAGAAATCGCCGCACGCTCCTGTGAATGCCTGGAGGAGCCATGCGAACGAGTGGGCAGACTTCTTGTCCGAGCGTTATGTGATGCCGAATTCAATCTATCACAAGGAGACGCCATTGCCATTTGCTGACAAGCTTGCCGCATATCGACGTGAGGGGCGATTGGGCTGGTATTGTCTCGGTTACTATACTCCGCTGGAAACTTTGGACGATAATGGGGAGTCCGCTTGGCGAAGGATGCATTTGCCGAGGCTCAAGGCCAACTACGAACAGGCAAAGAGATTGGGCATTCTTGATAGAGCTTATTTCTATGGTTGCGATGAGGCTCCCAAGG
>CAVFWS010000026.1:0-18507 GCA_963626295.1 Clostridium sp. CAG:138 | reverse complement strand
CGGCGAAGGGCGACAAGGCGGCCGAGCTCGCGCTCGAGATGCTCGCCTACCGCACCGCGCTCTACATCGCCGGCTACTTCGTGCTCGTCGGCGGGGCGGACGCGATAGTGATGACGGGCGGCATCGGCGAGAACTCCTCGGAGGTGCGCGAGCGGATCGTCCGCCGCCTCGGGGCGCTCGGCATCAGGCTCGACAGGAAGGCGAACGCCGTCCGCGGCAAGGAGATCGTCATCTCGACGAAGGACTCCAAGGTCCCAGTCGTCATCATCCCCACCAACGAGGAGCTGATGATCGCCCGGGATACGGTTCGCGTCCTTGCGGAGAAGGAATGATTCACGATTTACGATTTGCGATTTTTCGATTTACGATTGCATCTGGCCATTGAGTCATTTGGAGATTTATGGTAGTGGACTTTGAGAACGAGAATCTGCGCAAGAAGCGCGAGCTTGAGGCTCGGACGCGCCGGTTCGCCGTCGCAACGTTCCAGCTGCTGAAAAAGCTTCCGGATGACGTCTCGACACGGGTCATTGCATTTCAGGTCGGAAAATCGGCTTCGTCAATCGGAGCGAACTATCGTGAGGCCAATCGGGCGGAATCGCGCACAGACTTTACCCATAAGCTTGCGATCGCGCTTAAGGAATCTTCGGAGACTGGTTATTGGGTTGACGTGCTGAATGAACTCTATCCTGAATGTGATGAACTGAAACACCTTCAGGCTGAGATTGGAGAGTTGACGCGCATCTTCCAGGCGACATTGCGCAGCCTACGCTCAAAAGAGCAAATGACCAAATCCTCAAATGCCTAAATGCAATCGTAAATCGCAAATCGCAAATCGCAAATCTCATACCATGAACGCAATTGACAGGATAATCGAAAAGGCCTCGGAGCTGAACGGCACGGTCGTTCTGCCGGAGGGGATGGACGCGCGCGTGATAACGGCCGCATGCGCCTGTGCGGACCGCAGGATCTGCACGCCCATCGTGCTCGGCACGGCGGAGGAGATCGCCGCCGCAGAGGCGAAGGCGGGCCTCTCGCTCGCCGACCGCAACATCAGGGTGATAGACTACACGCAGGGCGACGCGGAGCTCGAGGCGGCGTACCTCGAGGCCTGGAACGCGAAGGAGTCGAAAAAGCCCGCCGAGAGGCAGAAGCCGATCGACCTCGCCGGTGCGCAGAATACGCTCCGCTCGAAGCGCATCTACTTCGGCGGCATGATGGTGAAGCTTGGCCGGGTGGACGGCCTCGTCGCCGGCTCCATCGCCTCCACGGGCGACATGCTTCGGGCGGCGTTCCACACGCTCGGCACGCAGGCCGGCGTGAAGACAGCGTCCTCGTGCTTCATACTCGACCTGCAGAATCCGACTCCCAGCGGCGATTCCGTGCTGGCGTTCGGCGACTGCGCCGTCATTCCGGACCCCACGTCCGAGCAACTCGTCGACATCGGCCTCGCGACGGCGCAGACGTACCGCGAGCTCACGGGCAACGAGCCGCGTGTGGCGTACCTCTCGTACTCCACGAAGGGGAGCGCCGCCGGTCCCCTCGTCGAGAAGGTGCAGAGGGCCGTGGAACTCGCGCGCCCGAGGTTCGCGGCGGCGGGCGTCAGGATGGACGGGGAGATGCAGTTCGACGCCGCAATCGTGCCTTCGGTGGGGCAGCTCAAGAACCCGGGCGGGGAGATCCGGGGCAACGCGAACGTCTTCATCTTCCCCGACCTCCAGGCCGGCAACATCGGCTACAAGATCGCGCAGCGCATCGGCGGCGCGGCGGCGATAGGGCCGAACCTTCAGGGTCTCGCCAAGGCCATGAACGACCTTTCGCGCGGATGCTCCGCTGAGGACATCGTGGGGACGATCTGCGTGACGCTTCTGCAGTCCACGTCGAAGAGGTAGGGAACGGCTTGGGGGGAATTCGGGTGATAGACGAAACGGCCATACTTGCCTGCGCCAGGAAGGTGTTCGAGGTGGAGATCGGCGGGCTTGAGAGGACCCGCGACTCGCTCGGCGACGCCTTCGTGGCGACCGTGAGGCTGATGGCCGACACGCTCGACGCCGACGGGCTCGTGGTGGTGACGGGCGTCGGCAAGAGCCTCCACGTGGCCGAGAAGATGAGCGCGGTGTTCGCCTCCACCGGCACCAGGTCGATAGTCCTGAACCCTGTGCAGGCGATGCACGGGGACCTCGGGATGACGTCCCCTCGGGACATGCTTGTCGCGCTCTCGTTCTCCGGCGAGTCCGAGGAGGTGGTGAAGCTCGTCCCGGCGATCCGCCGCCACGGGCTGAAGGTCGTTGCCGTGACCGGCAACCCAGACTCCACGCTCGCCGCCGCGAGCGACGTGACGCTCCCCGTGCCGTGCGGCGCGGAGGCCTGCCCCTTCGGGATGGCCCCCACGAACTCGGCGACGGCGACGATGGCGATGGGCGATGCCCTGGCGATGGCGATGGTCGAGGCCCGCAAGTTCACGGTCGAGGAGTACGCGGGGAACCACCCCGCCGGGGCGATAGGCCGGGCGCTCACGCTCAAGGCGTCGGACGTGATGCGCCGGGGCGGCGACTTCGCGAAGGTGCCGCCCTCGGCGACGGTGCTGCAGTCGCTGATGGCGATGACGCGGGCGAAGGCCGGCAGCGCGGTGGTGGCGGATGGAGACGGGATGCTCGTGGGCATATTCACGGACGGCGACTTCCGCAGGATGGTGGCGGAGCGGAGTCCGGCGGACGTCGCCTCGATCCTCTCGGCGGAGGTGTCCGGGGTGATGACGAGGTCGCCGATGTCTATCCGCGACACGGCGTACGCCGCCGAGATCGTGAAGGTGTTCGAGAGGCGCAGGATAGACGACCTGCCGGTGGTGGACGGGGATGGCCGCGTGGTCGGCCTCGTGGACATCCAGGACCTCCCGAAGATGAAGGTGATTTGAAACGAACGTAACGGAAACCGAAAGGAGACAGACCATGAACAGACTGGTGATCGTATCGCTGATGGCAATGGTGACGCTGATGGCGGGGGCGCAGGGCCGGCGCACTTCGACCCGGCGCGGCGCGGTGGGCGCGGACGGCGGCGCCGCCGTCGCGCAGGGCAAGGATGCGCGGGTGCTGATAACGCGCAAGGCGTCGCTCGGATCGGCCTGCCTGCAGTCCGCCCCCACGGCGAACGGCAGCACGTACCTCGGCAAGGTGTTCAAGAAGCCGCGCCAGTGGATCGTCCCGGAGCTCGAGTACCAGACCGCCGCGGACTGGCAGGACGAGCTGACCGTGACGTGGCACATCCTGCTCGACTCGAGGAGCGCGAAGCAGCGCGACCGGCCGTCGAAGGACAGGGAGCCGGTGCCGCAGTATTCGTACTACACGGTTTCGGTCCGCTACATGAACGTCCCGAAGGGCAGCCACGCGGCGAGCTGCGTCCTGCCGCCGAGCGTCCTGGAGCGCTACGGCGAGCCGGCGGTGATCTCCGTGCGGATCACGAACAAGGAGGGCGACACCCTTGACGGGCAGGACGAGGGCGCCTCGGCGCTCAAGATGCCCGACGAGTGGTGGACGAGCGACCAGGTGTTCTCGGCGAAGGACAAGAAGGGCACTCCGCTCATCGCCCGCCGCCAGGGCCTGCTCGACAGGTCCAGGACGATCTTCGCGCTCATCAACCCGGATGACTACGAGATGGTTCAGCAGTGATCCGCAGACAAGTCAGGACTCGATATGGCCAAGATAGCAACATTGAACATAGGCGCATCGCGGGTGGTGCTGGCCGAGTATGCGGTGAAGGGGACGGGAAGCCCCGTCCTCACCGCGTACGGCTCCGCATCCATCGCGGGGCTTGACTGGGAGGCGGAGGGATCCGCCGAGGCCGTTCTCGCTCCGGCGTTGCGGGAGGCCGCAACTGCCGCCGGCATCAGGCCGGGCAACCTCTACCTGGCCCTCAACGGCCAGATGGTGTTCCCCCGCTTCACGAGATTCCCGCACGTGCAGGGCGATAGGCTCGACGAGCTTGTCCGCTACGAGGTGGAGCAGGAGGTCCCGTTCCCGATAGACGAGATAGTCTTCGACTACCAGCTCCTCGGTCAGACCGGCGAGGGCGACACGGCGGCGATGATCGTCGCCGCCAAGCTCGATCAGGTCACGAAGGTGACGGATGCCGTCGCGTCGGTGGGCTTCAACCCGGTGATCGTGGACGCCGGGCCGATGGCGGTGCTCAATGCGCTCCGCAAGTCCTACCCGGACCTCACGGACGGCACCGTCGTCCTCGACATAGGCGCGAAGACGACGTCCCTCATACTCGTGGAGAACGAGAAGATCTACCTCCGCTCGATCCCGGTCGCGGGCAACGCGATCACGAAGGAGATTGCGCAGTCGTTCTCCTGCTCGTTCGACGAGGCGGAGGCGATGAAGCGCGAGCGCGGCTACGTGTCGCTCGGCGGCGTGACGGAGGATGCGGACGAGGTGTCCGACAGGATATCCAAGATAGTCCGCGCCACGCTCACGCGCCTGCACGCCGAGATACTGCGCTCGATAAACTTCTACCGCTCCCAGCAGGGGGGATCCGCGCCGAAGAGGCTGTTCATCACCGGCGGGAGCGCGGTTCTGCCGCAGATAGACGAGTTCTTCCGCGAGACGCTGAAGATCGACGTCGAGTTCCTCAACCCGTTCGGCGGGATCGCCTTCGGGCCCAAGATCGACGTGGACGCCCTGGAGTCCGACGCCTTCACGCTTGCGGAGTCCGCCGGGCTTGCGCTGCGCGCGACGCCGGGCGCGTCCCTCACGATAAACCTCCTGCCGCCCGCGCTCGTCGAGAAGGCGAGGACGGTCAAGAGGATGCCGTTCATCGCCGCCGGGGCGGTCGCCGTCCTCGCGGCGCTCGGCATGTACATCATCGGCGAATCCCGCATGAGCAGCGTCGCCGAGGCGGAGATCGAGGTCGTGAAGGCCCGCAACGAAAGTCTGCGCCAGCTCGAGACCAGGCTGAAGGCGGCTCAGAAGAGCGCCAACGAGGAACTCGCCAAGAGCGACGCCTTCCAGCAGCTGATGGCATCCCGCTTCACCATGCTGCGCAGCCTGGGCAGCGTCCGCCGCTCGCTTCTGCCCGGCATGTGGATCACCGCGTGGGAGAACGTGCCGCCAAAGGGCGACGACGAGGGTGCGCCCGCGCTCACGCGGGTGACGATCCGCGGATGGCGCGACGTGCTCTCCGAACTCGAGACCGAGCACCGCAAGCAGAACGAAGGCAAGAAGATGACGGCCGAGGAGATCGTCGCGGGTGTCCTCAAGACGAAGCGGAGCGTCATCCCCGAAAGCGTGAGGATCGTATCCCAGAAGGACGTCAACTCCAAGGGCGTCCTCTCCGAG
Organism: Clostridium sp. CAG:138; assembly: GCA_963626295.1. GTDB lineage: Bacteria > Verrucomicrobiota > Kiritimatiellia > RFP12 > UBA1067 > UBA1731. The sequence goes on along the minus strand of CAVFWS010000026.1, from coordinate 13,177 downwards.
TTTGCGATCGAGCTGGCCTTCGCGAAGCCCGCATCCGTCGATCCGAACGCAAGGAAGCCCGTCTCAAGGAAGAAGAAGGGAGGTCGCAGATGAGTCCCGACAAGGTGAAGACAATCGGTTTTGGGCTGCTTGGCGTATGGGTGCTGTTCGCCGCCGGTCTTGGCTATTTCGCCTATGACGCCACAACGGTGCGCGAAGAGGCCGAGAGCAGCCTGCGGGAAGAGAACGACGCCTTCCGACGCTTCAACGACGCGGCGGTGTTCCCGTCCGCCGCATCCATAGCGAGCGTGAAGTCCAACGAGGTCACGTGGGGTGCGTGGTACGACGCCGCGCTGGTCTTCGCCGGCCGCGGCGACAGGGACATCCCGGAGGAGACGCCGCCGGTGTTCAAGCAGAGGCTCCAGAGCACGGTGCGCCGTCTGCAGGCCCTGCCGGGCGAGGTCGACGGGAAGCTCTCCGCCCCGACGTTCTTCTTCGGCTTCGAGAGGTATCTCGGCGAGGCGGACGCGCTGCCGCGCAAGGACGACATACCGAGGCTCGCGACGCAGCTCGACTTCATCGAGTACTTCGCCGAGACGCTCGCCGAGTCCGGGGTCAAGGAGGTGAAGAGCCTCGTCTGCCGCGAGCCGAAGGACGACGGCGAAGGCGTCCGCCACCTGGACTACGCGGTGACGTTCGCCACCCGGCCCGCCGGGCTCGTGAAGGCGGTCAACGCCCTCGCGGCCTCGCAGCGGTTCATCGTCGTCTCGGAGTTCTCGTTCCGCGAGACGGGCGACGCGATCACACCCCGCCTTTCGTCGGACAAGAAGAAGGACGCCGCGCAGGGGCGCGGCCGCCGCGGGCGGCGCGGGGCTGCCGCCGAAGAGGAGCAGCAGGTCGACGACAGCAAGAAGGCCAACCGCCTCGTGACCGATCCGGCGGTGAACGCCGAGTTCGAGGTGTCCATGGCCGTGAAGGTCTACGACTTCCGCGCTCCGCCGGAGAATGAGGTCGCCAAGCCAAAGAAGAAAGGGGTGAGATGATGGCATCCAAGGAGAATTTCCTCAAGGCGCACTGGGATTGGCTTGTGGCCGGCCTCGGGTGCGCACTGCTCATCGGATCGGTGGCGATCTTCGCCGGCACACTCGGGCATTCGCCGGAGGACGCCGCGTCGAGGTGCGACATGCGCCTCAAGGCGACTCGCCCGGCTCACGATGGCGTCCCGGCGGCGGACATGACGCACTTCCTGGCCGTGTTCCGCACGGCGAAGACCCCGCCCTCGATGGTGGAGATAGACCCCAAGAAGGGAAGCTTCCTCGCGAGCGATACGAGGATCGTCTGCAAGGCGGAGAAGGACGCCGTGCGCGACGGCAAGCCCGTGAGGGGGTGCGGCCGCCCGATTCCGATCGAGGCGAAGACCTGCCCCTACTGCGCGGTCGTGCAGGATACGGGCGTGACGAAGGAGGAGGAGGGCGTGCGCAAGATGCGCGAATGGTCCGAGCGCTACGGCGTGGACCTGATACTCCACCCCGACAGGGATTCCGACAAGGACGGCTTCACCGACCTCGAGGAGTACGAGTACGCCGTGGCGAACGGCGTTACGATGAACCCGAAGGATCCCGACTCACATCCGGACTACCTCGACTACCTTTTCGTCGAAGGCGAGATGAGGCAGACGTTCCTGCCGTTCTACCTACAGACCGTATCTCCGGTCCCGAACGGGTGGCGCTTCAACTTCCGCGACGCCACGAAGAGGAACGCCTACGGCCAGGCGACGGTGTACAGCGTGCTTAAGGACGAGCCCATCGGCGAGACGGGCTTCGTCGCCACGAAGTTCGAGCAGAAGAGCGAGGAGCGCGTGGTGCCGGGGTCGAAGGGCAAGCTCAAGAAGAAGGTTGACGTATCGACGGTAGAGCTCGTGAGGAAGGCCGACGGCAAGGTCGTCGCCGCCCGCCTGAACGAGCGCCGCGTCCCGGTGGAGAGGCAGGCCACGCTTTCGTTCCGCCGCGGCGCGGGGAAGAGCTTCGCCGTGAAGCCTGGGGACGAGATATCCCTCTTCGCCAGGAAGTACAGGATCCTGTCGCTTGGCGAAGACGCCAAGAATCCCGAGGTGCGCGTGATGGACGTTCTGACCAAGGCCGAAGTGTCCGTGACGCCAAACGGAAAGAAGCGCCAGTAGTGGCACGCCGTTCGCCAAAAACAATGCTTGATTTAACAAAGGGGATTTTGTATTATTCGCCTATCCCCTTTAAGGAGTGGTATAGATGATTACAGTTAAACGCCTTGTGGTCCCTGGTATGGTTTGCGCGGCTATGGCCGGCGCAATGGTCGCGTTCGCCCAGGATGACCTTGACAATCTTCTGAAGGATCTCGAATCGGATGGGGCGAAGCCCGCCGCCGTGGAGGCGAAGAAGGAACCCGCCAAGGAAACCGCCCCTGCGGTTGCGGAGGAGGCCGTGGAGAAGAAGGATGAGGCCCCTGCGGTTGAGGAGAAGAAGGTGGAGGATACTGTGGCAGAAACCGCCCCCGCACCTGCCGCGGAGGAGAAGAAGTCCGAGGAAGACGTAGCCGAGGCCACTCCGGCTGTGGAGGCAAAGGCCGAGGAGCCCAAGGCGGAGGCGGCCACCGAGGCGGTTGCGGCGAAGGACGAGGCGACGGAGCGGAAGTCCGACGAGGCTGAAGCGGCCGTTGCGGCGAAGCCCGCCGAGAAGGGCGCTTCCGAGGCGGAGGTCGCCAGTTTCCTCGATGACCTTGCGCGAGTGCCGGGCGAGGGCAAGAAGGCCGCGCCCGCGGAGCCTGCCGCCGTCGCGGAATCCGCCGCCCCGGCCCCTGCGAAGAAGGCGACCGTGACCGTCGCCGTGGCCGCGAAGCCGGCTGATCCGGATGCCGAGCTCATCAGCGACCTGATGGCGACGGAGTCCCTGCGCCGCGAGGCGATGGACGAGCAGGCCAAGCGCGAGGTGATGGCGGCCCGAGAGGCGATGTCCGACCGCGACTGGGAGACCGCGTACCGCAAGTACTCGCTCGCGTTCAAGCACCTGAACGACCGCGCCGACTCGCTCGAGTTCCGCCGCGAATGCGCACAGGGAATGGCCGAGGCCCGCTACCAGGCGGGTCGCCAGGCATACCGCGCGGGCGAGATGGAGGCGGCCCGCCAGATGGCGACGGAGGCGCGTACGCTGCGCCATCCGCGCGCCCAGTCCCTGCTTGAGGCGATCGAGGGCGACACGATCAGCGTGGAGGAGAAGGACGTCTCCGAGATTGCGCACCGCCGCAACGACAGGGACTACAAGGAGAACCGCAACTCCATCCGCCGCCGCCTCCGCCGGAGTGCGCAGTACCTGGCGGTCTCAGACCTCGACAAGGCCCTTGAGGAGTGCGAGCTCGTGATCCGCTTCGACCCGTACAACAGCGAGGCGCTCGAGCTCCGCCGCCGCATCCAGCGCCGCCGCGACGTGATCCTCGACAAGGAGCGCAACGCGACGCGCGAAGGCATGATAGCCGACGTGAACGCCGCGTGGCGTCCGGTGTACGCCGTGAACTCCCTCGAGCTTAAGGGCATCGACGGCGGCACCACGCGCACGAGCCTCGGCGACGACAAGGAGCGCACGATGGAGCAGCTCGTCGAGAAGCGCATGAAGGAGATGATCCTGCCCTCGATCTCGTTCAGGCCGCCGGCGACGATCGCCGACGCGGTGGAGTACTTCAAGCAGGCTTCGCGCGACTTCGACCGCCCGGACATCCCGATCGACCAGCGCGGGTTCAACTTCGTGCTCGACCTCGGCAAGCAGCTCGTCGCGCAGGGCGGCGGTGAGGCCGCGTCCTCCGACACGGGCAACGACTTCGCCGCCTCCGCCGAGAGCAGCGACAATGCGGCATCGGGAAGCCCGGACGGCATGCCGCTCATCCCGGCGATCGCCGCGAACAACGTCTCGCTATGGGACGCGCTCAAGCTCGTCTGCCGCGTGACCAAGTTCAAGTTCCAGATCCAGGAGGGTCCCGTTGTGATGGTGATGCCCGAGAGCATGACCACCGAAGACCTCGTGACGCGCACGTACGACGTCACCGAGAACTTCGCGGAGCGCATGAGCGGGGCGGCGGAGGACGTGCAGGACATGAAGGGCGGATTCGGCGGCGGCTCCAGCAAGGGCGGCGACGAATCCGCAGCGGACGACCAGGAGGCGAGCTGGAAGAAGTTCTTCTCTCTCATGGGCGTCAAGTGGGCGGAAGGCTCGAGCATCGTCTACCTGAAGACCATCGGCAAGCTCCGCGTCACCAACACGAAGGATCAGCTCGCCGTGATCGAGGCCGCGCTCGCCGGCGAGCTCGGCGCCACGCCGAAGCTGATCGAGATCGAGGCGCGGTTCGTGGAGGTCGCGCAGGAGGATCTCAACTCCCTCGGATTCGAGTGGCTGCTCAACTCCGACTACACCCTTGGCATGAACGGCAAGCTCGGCAAACTGCTTGGGATCAAGGGCGGCAAGTGGGGGCAGAACTCCACGACGACCACCACGATTACCCATAGCGACCCCAACTTGCCGAGTACGACTACGACCACGACGACGTCCACGACCGAGTACAACCAGCACAGCGGCTCGAACTGGGCGCGGAACAACGGCGGCAAGCGCAACATCGGCATAACCGGCGACCCCACGACCTACCAGAGCGGGATGCGCTACCTCTCCACGGATGGAAACCACATCTCCGGGCAGGGCTACTCCACAAACGACCAGTTCATGCGGGTCAACGCCTTCCTCGGCAACGCCGACCTCTCGATGATCCTGCACATGCTCTCGCAGCGCAGTGACACGGATCTCCTCTCCGCGCCGAAGGTCCTTACGGGCCCCGGCAAGGAGGCGACGATGAAGGTCGTCACCGAGTACATCTATCCTACGGAGTACGACGTGCAGCTCACCGCCTCCGGCGGCGGCTCTTCGGGTTCGTCCTCCGGCGGCGGCAGCTCCGAGATCCTGGCGGTCGTGGAGCCGCAGAACTTCACGATGCGCGAGGTGGGCGTTATTCTCCAGGTCACGCCGGAACTTTCGCAGGGCGGCCAGCTCATCAACCTGCACCTCCACCCGCAGGTGGTCTCCGACCCAACCTGGAAGAACTACGGCATGCGCATACCGAAGTCCTCCAACTCGCAGTACGACACCTTCGGGTCTGTCGGAAGCATCATGACGTCGCTTATCACGAGCATCACCACGCTTGGCGGCACGCTAACGGAGGAGGAGAAGACGTCGCTCCGCACGAGGCTTACCGACTCCGCGATGACGTCCATCGACTCCATCAACTCCGGCGAGACGGCGCTTTCCTACTACGACGCGCCGATGGAGCAGCCGTTCTTCAAGACGCGCTCGATCGAGACGGACATCACGATCGCGAACGGCGCTACGGTGGTGATGGGCGGCCTGATAACCGAGGAGCGCAAGTCGATGGAGGACAAGATTCCGTTCCTCGGCGACATCCCCTGGGTCGGGCGCTTCTTCCGCAGCCGCTCCGAGTGGAGCAACAAGCGCAACCTGCTCATCTTCGTGACGGCGCGCCTCGTCGATCCGATGGGCCGCCAGATCTCCATGGGCGTCGCGGACGACACGTCCGCCGCCGAGGAGGCGAAGGTCACGGCCGCGCCAGAGGGTTGAGCGCCGGTACGATAGGGCAACGGAAATCCCGCCTCCTTCGGAGAGCGGGATTTTTTTATTTGCGATTTGCGATTTTGCGATTTGCGATTGCATTTGGGGATTTGTTGATTTGCCGATTTGGATTTTAGCCGTGTGAAGTGTAGAGATGTAGGCGAAGAAACCCATCGCCTTAAATTTTTGGTTTGGGCGGACGTGGATTTGATATAATCTCCACTCATTTTTAACTCGGTATCTATGGAGAGATTGCGATGAGCGCTTTTGCCCGAATGGGTCCTAATCTGGTTTTGACGCTTTGCTGTGCCGCCTCTGTATCGCTGTTTGCCGACATCGGTTCGGAGCTTGGCAGGGAATTCCTCCCTTCCGCCTCGGATCTGCTGACCTTCAACACCGTCTCGCAAAAGCTCCATGAGATGGATGTCGATGCCGACGAGGCCTGGCTGAAGCTATCCGGCAGGGATGAGTATGATGCATACCGCAGGGAAATGCACAGGAAGATGATTTCCGCGATAGGTGGTTTCCCGGAACGCACTCCGCTGAACGCCCGCACGACCGCAACCGTGAAGCGGGACGGCTACCGCATCGAGAAGGTCATTTTCGAGTCGATGCCGAACCTGTTTGTGACCGCAAACCTCTTCATCCCCGAATCGGATGCGTTCAGGGCCCCGTATCCGGCGGTGGTGATGAGCTGCGGGCACGCTGGCGAGGGCAAGGACTGCGACATCTACCTGAGGGCCTGCGTGATTGCCGTCAGGCAGGGCTTCGCCGCGCTGATGTACGACCCCTACGAGCAGGGTGAGCGCCGCGAATTCCCATGCAAAGGCTCTACGACGCACCACAACATCATAGGGATAAAGGCATCGCTGCTCGGCTGGTCGATGCCGATGCTCCGCATCTGGGACGGAATGCGCGCCATCGATTATGCCGAATCCCGTCCGGAGGTCGATTCTTCCAGGATCGGCTTCATGGGACAGAGCGGCGGCGGCACGATGACGGCCCTGATGACTGCGGCGGACTGGCGGCTCAAGGCTACGGCTCCGAGCTGCTACCTCACGTCCCTGCGCCACCTTTGCGAAAGCATGGGGCCGCAGGACGCCGAGCAGAACATCTTCGGGCAGCTCGCTTTCGGGTTGAACCATACCGGGTATGTCCTCCTGTCGGACACGAAGGTCGCGGTGACGTGCCGCTTCCAGGATATGTTCTCAATCTACGGCACGCTCGACCTGTTCCGCACGGTCAGGGCAGTGTCCGCCAAGGTCGGCGCCTCGGATGGCTACGCGCTCAACTCCGCCCCGGGACCGCACGGCTGGACTGAATCGACCGAGACGGCGTCCGTGGATTGGATGCGCGCTTGGCTGAAGGGGGAGAAGGACGTCCTTCCACTCGACTGCACGAAGTACCGTCCCCTTGACATCGGATTCAGCGTGAAGGATGTCGATGTGGGGCTTGCGAAGGATGAGCGCGGGGTGACTGCGACCGGGCGCACAATGGATATTCCAGGCGCACGTGACATCCACATGATACTTCGCGACCGCATGCTTGGCGCGGTGAAGAACCGTCCTGCGTACACCGCATCGGAACGCAACGCGGTTGCCGCCAGGCTTGCCGGAGTGCGCGATCCCACGGACATGAAGGCCGTCGTCAAGGAACTTGCGCCAGTCGATGTCGAAGGGGCGAGACTCACCCGTGTGGCGTTCTCGTATCCCGATGGTCTCACGCTTCCGGCTTGCTGGATTGAGCCTGCGGGGTCGGCGAAGAGGCCTGTAGCCCCGGTTCTCATGGTCGGTGCCAAGGGTCGCAAGGACTGGGCGGATGCCGTTTCGGACAGGCTTGCGTCCGGCGCGTCCGTGCTTGTCGCGGACTTGACCGGCTACGGCGAGATCGGCAAGGCCGGCAAGATCTTCTACGGGGTTGAGGATTGTCCCGAAGAGGGCGTTGCGGTGATGCTCTACCTCATGGGCGAGTCGATCACGGGCCGCCGCGCGACGGACATGCTCGTCCTTGCCGACTGGATAAAGGGCAAGACTGGACTCGCGCCTGAAATGTCCGCTCGCGGCTCCGCCGCGATCGCCGCCGCGCATGCCCGTGCCGCGAATGTGGGCGCATTCGCGAAGGTTGCCGTTGCGGACGCGCCAAAGTCCTGGACGGAGATGATAGAGTCCGAAAAGATCACAAAGGAAAATGCGGATTGCTTCCGCTATACGTACATGGTAGTCAACGGCCTCTTGCATTACGACTGGCCGGAACTCCTCAAGTAAGGGTAAGTGAGATGAGATTCACGAGCACAAGATCTGATGTCGAGGTGGATTCGCTGTACACGGTTCTCCGCGGGCTGGCGGCGGATGGGGGGCTTTACGTGCCTTTAAGCGTTCCGCGTCTGGACGCTTCCGCGATTTCCTCCATACGGGACCTTGCCGGCGCCGAGCGTGTCGCGCTTGGGGCGATGTTTGACGACATCCCCGCCGATGTCCGCGAGGCGGCGATCGCGAACCTTCTCGCGAAGTTCCCGGCGGCGGATCCGATACCGCTCGTCGAGGCGGACGGGCTTCACGTCATGGAGCTTTTCCATGGGCCTACCGGGGCTTTCAAGGACGTTGCCCTCTCCGTGCTGCCGGTGCTGATGGCCGAGGCGGCGAGGAAACAGGCCAATGGCAGCAAGGTGCTGATACTGACGGCAACCTCCGGCGATACGGGGTCGGCGGCCATGGCCGGCTTCGCGGATGTGCCAGGCGTAGAGATAGCGGTGTTCTTCCCGAACGTGGGCACATCCCGCGTACAGCGGCTCCAGATGACTACGCCATCCGCCAAGAATGTGCACGGCATCGCGATACGCGGCAACTTCGACGATGCGCAGGCCGCGGTCAAGCGGATGTTCGCCGACGAGAGATTCCGCGCAGAGGCGGAGTCTGCGGGGACGCTCCTCTCGTCCGCCAACTCCATCAACACCGGGCGGCTGGTTCCGCAGATCGGCTATTACCTGCTTGCCGCCGCGAGGCTTGCGGACAAGGGAGCGTTTGACGTGGTGGTGCCGTCGGGCAATTTCGGCAACATCCTTGCGGCATATTACGCGAAGATGCTCGGCGCCCCGATACGTAGGTTCGTGTGCGCCTCGAACGTGAACGATGTGCTCGCGCGCTTTGTCGCGACCGGCGTGTACGATCCGGGCGACATGTTCACCGTCACCAATTCGCCTTCGATGGACATCAGGAAGTCGTCGAACGTGGAGCGCCTCCTCTGGCTCCTGAACGACGGCGACAGCGCCGAGGTGGCGCGTCTGATGCGGGACTTCGCGGAGAAGGGCAGGTACGAGCTGAACGAGTCGGCGAAGGCGAGGCTCACGGAGGATTTCTCCGGGGGCGTGGCGACGCCGGAAGAGACGGAGGCCGAGATGCGCCGCATGCGCCAGGCGTGCGGATATGTGCTCGATCCGCACACCGCAGTGGCGACGGACGTCGCGAGGAAGTGCGGATTGCCGTCGGACGGCGTCCCTTGCGTCGTCGCGGCGACCGCCACGCCGTACAAGTTCCCGGAGACGTGCATGTGCGCATTCGGCGAAGACGTGCTTGCGGATCCGCCGCCGGCCTTTGCCGCGCTTGAGACCGCCCCGATCACGCAGACGGAGGTGGTGGACGTTTCCGGCATGGACGATTCGGTGCGGGCCTTGTTCTGAGGCTATGCCTGCATGATGGATTGCGGACGCGACAAACGTAATTGAAGGAGAATGAAAATGGAAATGATTGCGACAGACAAGGCTCCGGCGGCGCTGGGGCCGTACAGCCAGGCGATTCGTGCCAACGGCATGATCTACTGTTCGGGGCAAATCCCGATCAATCCGGCGTCGGGCACGGTTGAGGCCGGGACGATCGAGGGGCAGACGGCCCAGTCGATCACGAACCTCAGGAATGTGCTCGAGAAGGCCGGTTCATCGCTCGCCAAGGTCGTCAAGACCACGGTGTTCATCAGGGACATGAACGACTTCGCGGCGCTGAACAAGGTCTACGCGGAGCTATTCGGCGATACGCGGCCTGCGCGTAGCTGCGTGGAGGTGGCGCGTCTGCCGAAGGACGTGCTTGTCGAGATCGAGTGCATCGCCGAGGCATGAACAGCAGAAGGGAAGCGGCGTTCGCGGTCGCCCGCTGGATCGCGACGCACGGCCATCTCGGCGACATGTTGCCGGATGGGCCGGAGAGGGCATTCGTCCAGGATCTCGCGTACACAACGGTGCGGCGGTTCCGTCCGCTCCGTTCCGTCCTTGGCGAGCTGGTGAAGAATTGGCCAAAGGGCGAGATGGAGGCCTTGCTGCTCGTGGGGGCCGCACAGGTGCTGTACATGCCGGACGTGCCGGACTTCGCCGCCGTGAACGAGACCGTATCCGCCGCGAAGAAATGCCCGAACAAGAGCATCGCGAAGGTCGTGAACGGCGTCCTGCGCAACCTGATCAGGCGGCGCGGCGAATTCGAGGCCCGGCTGAGGTCGGCCCCGCTCGCGGAGCGCGAAAGCTTCCCGAACGGGCTTGTGCGGAGATGGGTGGATAGGTACGGAGAGGCGGACGCCGAACGCCTTTGCAGATGGCACAACGAACCGGCCGAGACGTGGCTTGCGCACAAGCCTGGCGCCGGCGCTCCGTTTGAGCGCCTTCCGCGCGGAAGGCGCGTGACGGACGTGGAAGGCTATGCCGAAGGCGATTTCATAGTGCAGGATCCGGCGACTGCCGGCGCGGTAGAGCTGCTGTCGGTGGCACCGGGGCTTAAGGTGCTCGATTTCTGCGCCGCTCCCGGCGGCAAGTCCATACAGGCGGCGTGGCGGATGGATGGCGGCAGGGACGGCGGAAGGCTCGTCTGCATGGAGGTGAACCCCGGTCGCCGCCGCCGTCTCGGGGAGAACCTGAAGCGCGTACGACTCGATTGGGTGCAGACCGTCGCCGAGGTTGCGGATGGCGAGACGTTTGACCGTGTGCTGGCGGATGTGCCGTGCAGCAACACCGGGGTCTTGCGGCGGCGTCCTGATGCTCGTTGGCGTTGGACGGGCGAACGCCTCGCTGAACTTGTCGGGCTGCAGTCGGCCATACTGGCCAGGGCGGCATCGCATGTGGCGCCTGGCGGCATACTCGTGTACTCCACGTGTTCGTGCGAGCCGGAAGAGAACCGGGAGCAGGTCGCGAAGTTCCTTGCCGACAATCTAGACTTCGAGAAGATGGGGGAGCGGGAATCCGTGCCGTTTGCCACCGGGCACGACGGCGCGTTTGCCTGTGCGCTACGCAGAAAGGGATGAGACCCGTAGCGTACAGTCCTGGTCGTGCGGCACGTTTCTACGTGCCGTTGCTTTTGCAGGCGTTCTCCCAGTCGCTCACGTACCCGCTCGTAGGCTCGATAACAAGCCACGGGCCGGACGGGGTGGATGCGCTAACCGCATTCACGCTCGGCCAGGTCATACAGTTCATGATAGGGGCGCTTGGCGGCGGACTCATCATGACCGGAATGGTGTTCGCGCGGACGAAGGAAGGGCTCGGCTCGTTCCGCAGGCTGAACTTCATGATGATGGCTGCGCTGATATCCGCGCAGGCTCTCATGTGCGTGCATCCGATAGACACGTTCTGCTTCACGCACCTTCTGAACCTCTCCCCTCACCTTGCGGAAATAGCGAGGCGCACAACGCTGTTCGGAGTTGTGATGCAGGCGGGCTTCTTCATGCGCAACGTTCCGCTGGTCGTGCTGTACAACGCCTATGCGACCGCCGAGGCGAATGTCGCCACGATTGCGCGGATTGCGCTTACGCTGGCGTTTGCGGTGGCGTTCCCGCACTTGGGCTGGACGGGGCCGGACTGGGGCCTGTTCGCGCTCACCGTGCCGGTGATGCTCGAATGGCTGCTTTCCGAGGCGTTCGCGGTGAAGTACAGGCGTAGGCTCGAAAGCGGCGAGAGCGCCTCCGTGATGACGCAGTTCAGGTTCACCGTCCCGCTCGCGCTCGGCGCCGGCCTGCTTGCCGTCTCTCCGTTTGTCACTGCGGCCTTTGTTGGCCGCACGCCCGGCGCGACAGACATGCTTGCGATCCATTACGTCACGCTTGGCATCGCCAATCCCGTGTCGTACGCGGCGCTTCGCATGCAGGCCGTCTCGATCCAGTTCCCCCCGGAGTGGACCGGCGACAGGAGACTGCTGAGGTTCGCGATCGTGGCGGGGGCATTGCTCGGCGTGATACCGCTGGCGTTCTCCACGCCGCTGATCGGGAACTGGTATTACGGGGGATGCCAGAACGTCCCCCAGCGCATCCTCCCGACGGCGCGTCTCGTCAGCTTCCTCTACTCCTTCATCTGCATCATCCATGCCGTGCGGGGAAGGGTCGAGGGCCTTGCGGCCATCAGGCGCAGGCCAAGCGCGGTCATGGCCGGGCAATTCGCATATTTCGGCGCATTGACGCTTGCGCTCATAGCCCTGCTCCCGATGCACATCCCCGGATGGGCTATGGCCGTCATGGCGATCTACGTCGCTCCTGTGGCCGCCACCATCGCGACGTATGCATGGCTGCGCTTGACCGACTTGCGGCGTGGTGACGCTACACGGTGACCTCGATGGCTGCTGTGGTTCTGCCGCGCCATTTGGCGCCTGCGATTTACCGCCGGCGATTCGGCGTTTTGGCGCGATTCCGTTCGGCGTTTTGGCGCGATTCCGTTCGCGTTTTAGCGCATTATAGATGCGGCAACGGAATATGGCGATCCTTGCCGCAAAGAACGCAAAGTCCGCAAGGGTTTTATGCACTTTGAGGCTCGCAATATTTGATTGCCGAAGCAATAGGCTTGCCATTGCTACCACCGCATTTATATAAATGCGGTGGTAGCAATGAATAGGGTACAGGCGCTAATGTTTGCGGATTGGAAGAGGATGCCATGTGGATCACCAAGGGCAATCGAAAAATCCTGAACCGCGAATGCCGAACTATGGTATACTTCACGGCACTATGAAAACGATCAGGATTGTGGCCGTGGCGGCGCTTGCGCTCGCCGGATGCGTTTCCGCGAATTCCCCGAGGGAGTCGGGTACGAGCCTTGTGGCAGACGCCGTCGCCCCATGGGTCGAGAATGGCGCGCTGCCGGGCGCCGTCAGCGTCCTGTACAACGATGGCGTCCAGGAGACTTCGTGCATCGGATACGCCAACGTGGAGACGAGGCGCAAGATCACGATGGACGACGTGTACATGCAGTGCTCCCAGACGAAGGGCTTCTGCGGAGTGACGGTCGCGAAGCTCGTCGAGGAGGGCAGGATCAGCCTCGACGACCCGGTGTCGAAGTATCTCCCCGAGTTCAGGACGCTCTGGATCGACGCCGGCGAGACGAACGGCGTCCGGACGCTCAGGAAGGCGAAGAACGTCCTGACGGTCCGGATGTGCCTCAACCACACGGGCGGCTTCCCGTTCGAGATATCGGCGAAGAAGGGCAACATCAGGGGCGGCGGCTGGTCTGGCGGAGCACCGCTCCGCCAGACGGCGGCGATCGCGGCATCCTCGCCGCTCCTGTTCGAGCCGGGCACGAAGGTGCAGTACTCGAACACGGGCATCGACATCGG
>CAVFWS010000025.1:5708-18560 GCA_963626295.1 Clostridium sp. CAG:138 | reverse complement strand
CACGATGATCAGCCTCGTCATGCTGTTCTGCTCCAGCATACAGATTCCGTGGCCCAGCAGCAACGCTCAGATGTCCATAAACAAAGGGCTAACAGCTCGGGAGGCGGCATGAGACGACCCACACCTATGCCTGAAGAGCCATTTTTTAGCCGTGTAGAGGTGTAGAACGTGTAGGATGATTTTCGATTTTTCGATTTGCGATTTACGATTGCATTGTTCATTTGCGATTTACGATTTACGATTGCATTTGAAGATTTGGGCATTGATTGATTTTAAAGGCTATCCCACCTATCCATTCTACATCTCTACACCTCTACACGGCTATTTTCCCCACGACGGGCTACACGGCTCAATCATCAAATGACCCAATACCCAAATGCAATCGTAAATCGTAAATCGCAAATCCCTACCCGCTATGCGGAGAGTTCCGAGAGGTCGGCGACCGTCAATGCGCATCCTGAAAAGTCCTGGCGGATGACCCCGTTGCGGTCTACGCCTATCACCTTCATGCCCGCTGCGATGCCGGACCTGACCCCGGCGGTGGAGTCCTCCACCACGATGCAGCCAGACGGGGAGACATTGAGCCTTCTCGCCGCGAGCAGATAGCCGTCCGGCGCGGGCTTGCCGTGCGCGTAATCCTCGGCGCCGAGGACGAATGCCGTATCTTTGTCTATGCCGCAAAGCCTTGCGGCTTCGGCCACGTCGTCGTGGGGCGAGCCGGAGACGATTGCGCAAGGCGCGATCCTGGCGGCCTCCCTGTAGAACGCGACTGCGGAGCGAATCACCATGTCCGCCGGATTTGTCGCGGTCTTCGCGTAGTGGGCGCGAAGTTCTGCCGCATCCTGCTCCATGTCGCGCCTTGGCATTGCCGGGAATCGCGCAAGGAGGGATGAGCGGATGTCGAGCCAGCTGTGGCCGAACACGAGTGGGCATATCTCGTGCAGGTCGGTGCGTATGCCATGCGAGGTCAGCCACGCCACGATGGCCTTGGCCCACAGCGTTTCGCTGTCGATGAGCGTCCCGTCGAGGTCGAACAGGAACGCGGCGGGGCTAAGTTTAAGTATCTTGTCTGTCATGTCGGTTGTGTCAGATGTTTGCGCCGGTTATAGCGTAGTGTTGCGATTTACGATTTGCGATTTACGATTGCATTTGGGCATTTGATGATTTAGCCGTGCAGCCCGTCGCCGTGGGGAAAATAGCCGTGTAGAGGTGTAGAGATGTAGAATGGATAGGTGGGAGTGAAATCAATCAATGCCCAAATCTTCAAATGCAATCGTAAATCGTAAATCGCAAATCATCCTACACGTTCTACACATCTCCACGGCTAATATTTTACGACGATGGCGGGCTACACGGCTAAATCTTCAAATCACCAAATCCCCAAATGCAATCGCAAATCGTAAATCGTAAATCGTAAATCACAAATCCTACCCTGAGGGATTTCCGTCACGTGTAGCGAAGCACCTCGTCCACCGTCGTGTAGCCGTCGAGTATGGCGCGGACGCCATCCTCGCGCATGGTGCGCATGCCGAGCTCCCGGGCCTTTTCGCGGATGATGAGCGTGGGGGAACGCTTGTTTATCAGTTCGCGTATCGGGTTCGAGATGCGCAGGTACTCGAAGATCGCCTTGCGGCCCTTGTAGCCGGTGCCGTTGCACGTCTTGCACCCCTTGCCGAAATAGAACGGACGGCCCCCGATCTGGTCCCTCGTGAGCGATATGCGGTCGAGCGTCTCGTCATCCGGCTCGTATGACTGCCTGCACTCCTTGCAGCAGGTGCGGAGAAGACGCTGCCCAAGCACGGCCTCGAGCGTGGAGGCCACCATGTACGGCGGCACGTTCATGTCGACGAAGCGCATCACCGCGCCGGCGGCGTCGTTGGTGTGGAGCGTGGAGAACACCAGGTGGCCGGTGAGGGCGGCCTGGATCGCGACCTCCGCGGTCTCGAGGTCGCGGATTTCCCCGATGAGCATGATGTCCGGGTCCTGACGCAGGAACGCGCGCAGCACCTTCGGGAACGTGTTCCCCACCTCATGGTTGACCGGCACCTGCACGATGCCGTCCACATCGTATTCGACAGGCTCCTCGGCCGTGAGGATCTTCGTGTCTATCGAATTGATCCGGCGAAGCACGGAATAGAGCGTTGTGGTCTTGCCGGACCCCGTAGGCCCGGTCACCACGATGATCCCGTTCGGCTTCTCGATGTCCATCGTCAGCTGCTCGTAGACGTCCTCCGCGAGCCCCACGTTCTCGAGGTCGAGCGACGTGGCGCTCTGGTCGAGGATTCGCATGACCACGGATTCGCCATGCACCGTGGGCAGACAGGACACGCGCAGGTCCACCGGACGCCCGGCAACGTTGATCGCTATGCGGCCATCCTGCGGAACGCGGCGCTCCGCGATGTTCAGCCCCGCCATGATCTTCACGCGGGAGATGATCGCCGGGGCCATGGAGACGTCCGGCGCCTTCATGGCGTACAGTGCGCCGTCCACGCGGTAGCGGATCTGGAAATCCTTCTCGAACGGCTCGATGTGGATGTCGGCCGCGCGGTCGACCACGCCCTGGTAGAGGATCAGGTTCACGAACTTCACGACGGCGTTGTTGTTCGCGGCGCCCTCGAGGGCCGCCACGTCGTTCGGGTCGCTCTTGATGCTCTCGTCCATGTCCATGCCGGAGCCGAGGCTCTTGAGCATGTCCGCGACGGACTCCGTGTCGTCCCCGTAGTACTGCGAGATGCGGTCGCGCACATCGCTTTCCCGCGCCATGACGAACCGCACGTCCTTCGTGAGCACAAACGTAAGCTCGTCCGACACGCGGGGGTCTATGAGGTCGCTCGTCGCGAGGGTCACGCTCGTGTCGTCCGCCGCGACGGCAAGCACGTTGTACATGCGGGCCACGGAAGTCGGGATGGACTGCACGACATCCGTCGAGAGCGTCATGGACGAAAGGTCGACGACCTCGCAGCCCTGGTAGGCGGCCATCATGCCAAGGAGGTCATCCTCCGTCACGTACTCGCCGTCTATGAGTATCTGGCGGATGGTCTTGCCTGTGGGGTTCTTCGCCTCTTCGAGTATCGTATCCACCTGGGCGTCGTCGAGCACCCCGTTCTGCACAAGCAGGTCAAGGAGCGGATCGAGCGGTTTGCGGGTATCGGCCATCGTGAAGGTCCTTCCGGTTCAGTGTCGGCGGCGCGTCAGCGTCCCATGTCTTCCTTCAGCTTCGCGACCACGCTGTCGGGATCCTGCGACTTGGTTATGAGGTCATCGTAGGAGATGAGTCCGTTCTTGAAGTGGTCGAGCAGGCAGCTGTCGAGCGTGACCATGCCGAACTTCGCGCCGGTCTGCATGTCGGACTTGATCATGTTCGTCTTGTTGTCGCGGATGCGGCTCTGGATCGCCGGGGTCGAGATCATGATCTCGAACGCGGCGATCCGCCCGCGCACCTCGCCGTTCGGCTCCACCTTGGGCAGCAGGATCTGGGAGATCACCGCCTGCAGACCGGACGCGAGCTGCGTGCGGATCTGCTGGTGCTGGTTCGTCGGGAATGCATCCACGATGCGGTCGATCGTCTCGGCGGCGCCGGTCGTGTGGAGCGTGCCGAACACCAGGTGCCCCGTCTCGGCGGCGGTTATCGCCGCGCCGATCGTCTCAAGGTCGCGCATTTCGCCCACGAGGATGACGTCTGGGTCCTGGCGCAGGGCGCGGCGGATGGCCTCCGCGAAGCTCGGCACGTCGTCGCCGACCTCGCGCTGCGTGACGAGGGACTTCGCCGACTTGTGGTAGAACTCTATCGGGTCCTCGATCGTGATTATGTGCACGCCGCGCTCGTGGTTGATCACGTTCAGCATCGAGGCGAGCGTAGTGGACTTGCCGGAGCCGGTAGGCCCCGTGACGAGGATCAGCCCGCGCGGCTTGAATAGCAGTTCCTTGACGGTGTCCGGAAGCCCGATCTGCTCAAGCGTGAGGAGCTTGGACGGGATCATGCGGAGCACCGCGCCCCAGTTCTTGCGCTCCCGGAACACGCTCACGCGGAAGCGCGTGCCGTCCGCGTGCGCCAGCGCGAAGTCCGCGCCGCCGTTCCTCTCCACCTCGGCGAGCTGCTGCTCGTTGCACATCTGCTTGCACAGCTCGTACGTGTCCTCCGGGGCGAGATCCTCCTCCGAAATGGGCTGGAGCTCGCCATGGACGCGCAGCTCCGGGGGCATGTTCGCGCGTATGTGGAGATCAGACGCCCCATACTCTATCGTCGCCGCCAGAAGGTCCTCAACCGTTATGTCCGTCGCCATCTTGTTCCCTTTCAGTTGTGCGGGATGCAGTCCCCGCCAGATCAGTCCTCGTCGCCCATCGTCGCCTGGATGACTTCCTTCAGGGAGGTCATGCCCGAGGCCACCTTGAGCATCCCGTCCTCGCGCAACGTGCGCATGCCCATCTCGCGCGCCCTCTCGCGGAGGACGCCCGCGGGGGCGTGGTCGAATATCAGACGCTGGATCGTATCGTCGATCTCGAATATCTCGAAGATGCCCTTGCGCCCCTTGTACCCGCCGTTGCAGGCGCTGCAGCCGGCGCCGACGTACATGTGCTCGGGACGCGTCTTCGCGATCGCGCCAAGCATCTTGAGGTCGCGATCCGTAGGCGTGTACTCGGTCTTGCACTTCGGGCAGATCGCGCGCACGAGGCGCTGCGCCATCGCCGCGCGCAGGGCCGAGGCCACGAGGAACGGCTTCACGCCCATATCCGTAAGGCGCGTCACTGCGGACGGCGCGTCGTTGGTGTGGAGCGTGGAGAACACCAGGTGGCCGGTGAGGGCGGCCTCCATTGCGATGTCGGCGGTCTCGGAGTCGCGGATCTCGCCGATCATCACGATGTTCGGCGCCTGGCGCAGGATCGAGCGGAGCGCCGCCGAGAAGTCCAGCCCCACATCCCTGTTCACCTGCACCTGGTTGATGCCGCTCATCTGGTACTCCACGGGGTCCTCGACCGTGATGATCTTCCTGTCCGGGAGGTTGATCTGGCCAAGGCAGGCGTAGAGCGTGGTCGTCTTGCCGGAGCCGGTAGGCCCCGTGACGAGCACCACGCCATCGGAGAGGTGGATCAGCCGCTCGAACTTGTTCTGGTCATCCGAGAGGAACCCCAGCTGGGGCAGGCCAAGCGAGAGGTTGGACTTGTCGAGAATACGCATGACGATCGACTCGCCATGGTTCGTGGGCACCGAGTTGACGCGCAGGTCGAGGTCGCGGCCGTTCACCTTCACCTGGATCCGGCCATCCTGCGGGATGCGCTTCTCGGATATCTTCATCTTCGACATGATCTTGATCCGCGAGAGGATTGCGCCCTGCAGGCGCTTCGGCGGCGAATCCATCTTGCGCAGCGCCCCGTCGATGCGGTACCGCACCCGGAACTCCTTCTCCATCGGCTCGAGGTGGATGTCGGAACACTTCATCTTGATGGCGTTGGAGATTATCATCGAGCAGAGCCTGATCACCGGCGCGTCGTCGCCGTCATCCGAATTCTCGGAGGCGTCGCCGAACTCGTCGTCCGTGCGCGTCTCCACGGAGTCCGCCCCGCTCGGATACAGCTTCTCCATCGCCGCCTTCAGCTCGTCTATCGGGGCGAGGATGGCCTGCACGTCGCGCCCGTGAAGCACATAGCGGAGCGAATCGACCGCATCGTACCCCATCGGGTCCGTGAGCGCGACCGTTAGCGAATCGGAGTCGCCGATGATCGGCACCACCCCGTACTTGCGGGCTATCTCGGCCGGCAGTATCTTCGTTATCTCGGGGTCTATCGCGTTGGGATCCACGTGGCAATACTTGATCCCGAACTGCTCCGCGATGATCCCGAGTACGTCGTCCTGCGAAACGACGCCCGACGAGAGCAGCACGTCAAGCGTGGTCTCGTCGCCCTCGCGCATGGAATTGGCCGCGGCGGCGACCTGCTCGGCGGTCAGGAAGCCCTGCTCCCGCAGAAGCGTCAACACATATTCGTCATTAGAGGTCATTGCTGAGAGGTAATATATCAGATTGCACTTTCAAGCGCAACCCATACAGGGGGAAGTTGGGTAGAGGGTAGTTGGCACTCTTCACGCCATCGAGGAAGCGAGTTTCCTGATCCGGCGGGACGTGCGCACCGCGCAGAACTGCTTGCCGCACATGGAGCAGTGGTCGTCGCCGTGCGCCTCGTCGGTGAACGCGCGGGTCCTTAGCCAACGCTCCTTCGCGTGCTTCGGGTCAAGGCTCAGCCCGAACTGACGATCCCAGTCGAACGCCGCGCGGGCGTCGGCCATCGCGTCGTCGCGGTCCCTTGCGCCGGGGAGGCCGCGGGCGACATCGCCGGCGTGCGCCGCGATCCTGTAGGCGATGCAGCCCTGGTGCACCTCGTCCGCATCGGGCAGTCCAAGGTGCTCCGACGGCGTCACGTAGCACAGCAGCGAGGCGCCGTACGTCGCGGCGGCAGTCGCGCCGATCGCCGACACGATGTGGTCGTAGCCCGGCGCGATGTCCGTAGTGACCGGACCGAGCACGTAGAACGGAGCCTTGCCGCAGACCTGCTGCTCGCGCTCCATGTTCATCCGGATCTGGCTGAACGGGATGTGTCCCGGGCCCTCCACCATGACCTGGACGCCGCGCCTGCGGCAGCGTTCGACGAGTTCGCCAAGCACGTCGAGCTCGCCGAACTGGGCGGCGTCGGAGGCATCGGCCAGGCAGCCCGGACGCATCCCATCGCCGAGCGACACCGTGACGTCATGCTCGGCAAGGATGTCCATCACCTCGTCCCAATGCGTGTAGAGCGGATTCTCGGCGCGGTTCTCCATCATCCATTCGGCCATTATCGCGCCGCCACGGGAGACGATGCCCATCTTGCGCCTCATGGCCTGCGGTATGTGGCGCAGGAGAAGCCCCGCATGGAGCGTCATGAAGTCCACCCCCTGCTCCGCCTGCGAACGGATCACGTCGATGAGGAACGAGGGGTTCATCTGGGGGATGTCGCCCTCAAGACGCGAGATCGTCTCGTACACGGGCACCGTGCCGAGCGGCTTTGGGCTCGCGTCCAGCATCCCCTGCCTTATGGCCTTCAGGTCGTCCGACCCGACCGAAAGGTCCATCACGAAGTCCGCCCCGGCATCGAGGGCGACCTTGAGCTTGTCAAGCTCGTCTCCGCGCCCGGAGTGCGTCACGCTGCGTCCGAGATTGGCGTTTATCTTCGTGGTGAACATCCGCCCCACGCCCACCGGACGCGCGTTCGCGTGATGCGGATTTAGCGGGATCACCGCCTCGCCCGATGCCACTGCGGCGCACACCGCCGCCTCCGGCACCCGCTCCTCTGCGGCCACGACCTTCATGGCCTCCGTGACAATGCCCTCGCGGGCCGACTGCAACTGCGTCATACTGTTTCCTCCGCAGGAATTACCCTGTTCAGGTTCACGGGTCTCATCTCAGCCGAACGGCCCCATGCCGCCAAGCACCCCGATCAACGTCCGCAATTATACCACAACTTGCGGAGCGCTCACGGATTGCGTCCGCACTTCATGCCCGACTGCGGCATCAGCCATTCGCCGGGGGCGGCTGCCCGCCATCATGCGAATGGCGCCCGTCACAAGCCTCCCCGGGAGCGGGGCCGCCACGATGGCTTGGGAAGATGAAGCCGAGCACCTCAAGTCCGATCAGCGAAAGGATTGTGGACGCGATGCCGACGGCATAGAGTCCGGCGGCGATCGACATCCCGATCCCGGCCGCCACCCATATGCCGGCGGCGGTCGTAAGGCCATGGACGGCGTGCCGCTGGACCATGATCGCCCCCGCGCCTATGAACCCTATGCCGCTTACGATCTGCGCGGCGACGCGCGACGGGTCGCCGCGGGAATCGAAGCCGTAGCGCGACACTATCAGCATCAGCGCCGCGCCGATGGCGACCAGCATATGGGTGCGCGTCCCGGCCACCTTTGCGCGGTATTCCCGCTCGGCGCCGATCAGTCCGCCGAGAAAGCCCGCGAGCATCAGCCGCAGGATCAGCGTGACCGTATCCGATGTCTCCATGGTCCCCATCTCCTTGACTCCGTGTGCGATATCCCATTCAAGAGAAGGGGCCGCAACCAATGTTGCGGCCCCCTGCATCTTCTGCCGACGGAAAGCCTCAGGCCTTCTTTGCGAGCTCGACGAGCGTCCTGAACCCGGCAGGATCGTTGATCGCGATCTCCGAGAGCATCTTGCGGTTCAGGGCCACGCCGGCATTGATGAGGCCGGCGATGAACTTCGAGTAGCTGATGCCCTCCGCGCGGGTCGCCGCATTGATTCGGGCGATCCAGAGCTGGCGGTAGTCGCGCTTCTTGAGCTTGCGGTGCACTGTCGCCAGACGGCGGGCGCGATCGCGCGCCTCCATGGCCTGGCGGATGTTCTTGGAGCGAGGCCCGCGGAAGCCCTTGACTTCCTCAAGGATCCTGCGGCGGCGTTCGCGCGATGCGGGTGCGTTGGTTGCACGTGACATTTTGTGTTTCTCCTATATTGTTATGCACCCTGCAGCATGCGCAGCATGGTTTTCTGGACCGTTTTGTCAGTGACCGTCGTACCGCGGAGGTTGCGCTTGCGCGTACGGCTCTTGTAGCCGTTGAGGTGCGCCTTGCCGCCCTGCGAACGCAGGACCTTCCCCGTGGCCGACCTTTTCATGCGCTTCGTGGCGCACTTCTTCGTCTTCATCTTTGGCATTTTTCTTATCCTTTTTTACGTTCCTAACCGGTCAGGCAGTCGGTTAAAGGCCTGATCCAGACGGAAAAACGAGGGGGAATGATACCATATCGCGCCTTTTTCCGCAAGTGCGGAAATCTGCGCTCATTTTCCCCCGACGAACACGCGGCGGCCCTCGATGCGGAGCCGCCCCGCCGCAAGGTGCCGCAGCGCCTCTGGGTAGGCGATATGCTCCTGCACCTGGATGCGAGCGTGCAGCGACTCCGGCGTGTCGTCCTCCATCACCGGAACGCACTTCTGGACGATGATCGGCCCGGAATCCGTGCCGGCGTCCACGAAATGCACCGTCACGCCGGCCACCTTGCATCCATGTTCAAGCGCCTGCGTCCAGCTGTGTACGCCCGGGAACGCGGGGAGCAGGGCCGGATGTATGTTCAGCACACGCATCGGGAACGCCGCCAGCAGGCCAGGCTTCACGATCCGCATGAAACCGGCAAGCGCAACGGTATCGCATCCGGCATCCCTGAGCAGGCGGATGCACTCGTCCTCCGCTCGACCCTCGAGCTTCGTCCTCCACGGGGCGCAGTCAAGATACCGGCAAGGGATTCCGTGTCGCCTTGCGCGGTCGAGTATCCCGGCGCCATCCACGTCGGCAAGCACAAGGCGCACCTCGGCGTCAAGCTCTCCATTGCCGATGGCGTCCACGATGGACTGCATGTTGGATCCCGATCCGGACCCGAGAATGCCAAGCTTCAGCGTACCCATGCCGGCCTTTCCTCCTTGCCGATGCCGCCACGCGGCATCAGGCCTTGCGCTCCGCGCGCTTTGCCTCGTCCCAAAGCGCGTCCATCTCCCCAAGCGTCATGTCCTTGAGGTTGCGGCCCTGCGCCTTCGCGCCGGCCTCGACGGCGCGGAAGCGGCGCGAGAACTTCCGCGTAGCGTTGTCGAGGGCGGACTCCGCATCCGCCTTCAGGTGCCTCGCCAGGTTTGCCACCGCAAACGCGAGGTCGCCAAGCTCGTCCTTGACGTCCATGTCAAGCGAAGTATCCCGCGAGGCGCCGATGGCGGCCTCGAGTTCGGCAAGCTCCTCCCTGACCTTCGCGAGCGGACCCTTCGCGTCCTTCCAGTCGAAGCCGACGCGGGCGGCCTTCTCCTGGGTCCGCTGGGCCTTGAGCATCGCCGGAAGGTCCTCGGGAACGCCGTCAAGGGCCGAGCGGCGAAGCTCCTTCCTGTGCTCCTGCTGCTTTATCTGCTCCCAGTTACGGAGCACTGCGGCGGGATCCTTCGCCACGGCGTCGCCAAACACGTGGGGATGCCGGCGCACAAGCTTGTCCGAGATGGCGTTCGCGACGTCATCGAAGGAGAACTCGCCCTTCTCCTCCGCCATCACGCACTGGAACATCACCTGGAGAAGCACGTCGCCAAGCTCTTCCACGCGGTTGTCCCTGTCCTCCGGGTGGCTCATGGCCGAGATCAGCTCGTAGGCCTCCTCGAGCACACAGGGCTTCAGGGTCTCCAGGGTCTGGACCCTGTCCCACGGGCAGCCCGTCTCCGGATCGCGGAGACGGACCATTATGTCGTGCAGACGCTCTATTCCCGTCATCAGGATACCTTCAGCATCCTCAGCACGGCATCTGCCGCACCCTTGTCGAGAGCCTTGACCACATCGTCCGCGCCGCCGAAGTCCTGCCATGCGACGCGGTCGTTCACGACCCCGAGAGCGCTCATCCCGGCGATGAGCACCGCCTTCACGCCGAAGCCGGAACCGGTGACGGCGGCGGTGAGCATCTCATGCAGCCCGTTCTGGCGGCACGCGCGCTTCCACACGTCCCACTTGCAACTTCCGTATGTAGACGACGTCTCGGTGTACACGACAACGCGCTCGTCGCCGATCGCGGAGGCGAGGGCGGCCGCATCGCCATGCGTCGCCACGACGACCTTCACGTCCCTTTCGAGCAGCGCATTCAGGAAATCCCTGAAGGCGGGGGTCACCGCCTGCGGGGCCTTCTCGGTGACTGCGGCGCTGAACGCCGAGTTCAGCTCGCGCGACAGCGCGGCGGCATCGGCGTCGCACCCGACCTTCCCGAACAGCTCCAGAAGCCCGCCATGGTAGTTGCCTCCGGCAAGGTGCGCGGCCTCAAGGTGCGCGTCAAGTTCCACCCCAACGCCCTTGAGCAGGTTCTTTGCGGTCTTGAAGAGGATTTCCGCGCCATTAAGCACCGTGAAGTCGAATTCAACTATTACGCCCTTACTGATCATTGCCATTTAATGCTCTCCTTTCTTATTTCTTGACTGTGCGCGTCTTGCGCACGCGCGGCTGGCCGATCTCGCGCAGCATCTTGCGGAAGCGGCTGTTGCGGACGTTGAACGGCTTGCCGCCCCTGACGCGCGAGAACTCGCAGGCCTTCAGGGTGTTCGAGTCGTCCTCGTCCTTGCCGACAACGCCGCCGATGCCCTTCATCGCGGAATCAACCGCCAGCGCACAGCACTTCTGTATGAGATCCAGGTCCTTCTTGCACGGCGCCGCCGACCGGGCGAAATACCCGCTCTTGAACACCTGCGTCTTCTCTGCGCCAAGCATCTCGCCGAAACGCTTCGCGAAGTACTGCCCCACATTCACCTTGTCGAGGCGCGGATGCCCGAACGCATCGACCGGGACATCCTCGCCGCGCTTCTGCATCTCCCTGATGATCTCCTTCACGCAGGCACCTTCCGAGACGAAGATGTTCACGTGGCCGAGCTTGTCCATGACGGCCCTGAGGCGACGCCCCTCCGCCTCGAAATCGATCTTCGACTCCGGGACGTACACGGCATTGACGTCCAGGCTCTCCCTGGACCACCCGAACGACGGGACGAGATTTGCCTTCCTCGACTTGAACATGCGGCGGTAGTAGATGCCGGTGAACGCCGTGAGCCAGCCGCAGTTGCGCCCCATCACCTCGTGGATGATGAGCGACCTCGGCGAGGCGCTGTCCTCCTTCACGACGTTCCAGAAGTATTTGGCGCCCTCCTCTGCGGCGGTGTATGCGCCGAGGGACTGCTTGATCGGGTACACGTCGTTGTCCACCGTCTTCGGAAGGCCCACCACGGTGAGGCTGTATCCGTTCTTCGCGAGGTATGCCGCAAGGTCGGCCGCCGTGGTGTTCGTATCGTCTCCGCCGATCGTGTGCAGCACGTCGACGCCATCCTTCACGAGCTGGTCTGCCGCGACCTTCAGGGGATCCTCCCCTTCCTTGACAAGGCCGCGCCTGACGCAGTCCTTGACGTTCGTAAGCTTCACGCGGCTGTTGCCGATCGGGCTTCCGCCGTGCTTCGTGAGCTTGAGGGCGTTCTTGCGCACCTCGTCCGTGACCCTGATCGAGTTCCCCTTGAGGAGCCCCATGTACCCGTCGAGATAGCCGATCATCTCCACCTCAGGGGCCTTCCTGGTGTATTCGTCTATCAGGAACCCTATCGAACTGGAAAGGCACGGCGCCAAGCCGCCCGCGGTCAGAAACGCAACCTTCTTTACAGTCTTCTCCATCTTCACCTTAGTCCTTTCATCACATTGACAATCTCTATGGCGGCCTGCATCGCGGAGAACCCCTTGTTCCCCTGCTTCGTGCCGCAGCGCTCGATGGCCTGCTCGAGGTTCTCCGCGCTCACCACGCCATCCGCCACCGGGATCCCCGTCTCAAGGGCTATCTCGGTGAACGCCCGCGCCGTGGTCTCGTTTATGAGGGACGCGTGCGGCGTAGCCCCCTGCACAACGGCCCCGAGCGCGACTATCGCGTCGCAGCCGCCCGTCGCGGCAACCTTCTTGGCCACTACCGGCAATTCATAGGCGCCCGGCACACGCACAAGCGTAAGGTCGCCCTCGTCTCCGCCATGGCGGACAAAGGCATCTACAGCCCCCTTCACAAGCTGCTCGACCAGAAAGGAATTGAAGCGGCTCGCGACAAGCGCGACCCGCAACCCCTTTGCGTCAAGATTTCCGATCACTTCCTTCACTGCACACTCTCCTTGCGTTTCTCCAATCGAAAAAAGTTGAGTAATTATATCATATTGGGCCCTTTGGTGTCAAAATGGAGGTCGCGCATGGCGCGGCCTCCATTCCTTCGCGCGGCCCGATCGCCGCTGTCGCCAGACCTTACTTGTCGTCAAGCGCCGCGACGCCGGGTAGCGCCTTGCCCTCAAG
>CAVFWS010000025.1:0-5698 GCA_963626295.1 Clostridium sp. CAG:138 | reverse complement strand
GATGTGCGTCATCTCGGCGGCCTTGCCGCTCTTCTTCACCGCGCTTACGGAATCGCCGCCGCCGATGATCGAAACGCCGCCGTTCGCCTTCACCATTGCGACCGCATCGCACACGCCGAAGGTGCCCTTGGCGAGCGGAGCGAACTCGAAGCAGCCCATCGGGCCGTTCCACACGACCGTCTTGGCCTTCCTGATCGCCTCGGAGAAGAGCTCGACGGACTTCGGCCCGATGTCCAGCCCCATCCATCCATCGGGGATGTCGCTGTCGCAGACCTTCATCTGGATGTCGGAGGCATCCTTCTCCGCCGGGAACCTGTCGGCAATCACGTTGTCCACCGGGAGCAGAAGGTTGACGCCCTTCGACTTTGCGGCCTCGAGCATCTCCTTCGCGTACGGGATCTGGTCGTCCTCGCAGAGCGAATTGCCGATCTTCATCCCCTGCGCCTTCATGAACGTGTAAGCCATGCCGCCTCCGACTATCAGGGTATCGACCTTGTTGAGGAGGTTCCTGATGACCTTCAGCTTGTCGGAGACCTTGGCGCCGCCAAGGATCGCCACAAAGGGACGTACCGGGTTCTCGACGGCCTCGCCGAGGAACTTGAGCTCCTTCTCGAGGAGGAAGCCGGAAACCGCCGGACGCAGGTAGTCGGCGACCACCGCGGTGGACGCATGCGCGCGGTGCGCGGTGCCGAATGCGTCGTTGCAGTAGACGTCGCCATAGGAGGCGAGCTTCTTGGCCATCTCGGCGCGCTTCGCCTTCAGCTCCGCCTTCTTGGCCTGATACTCCTCCTCGGTGAGGTGGATGCCCTTCTTGTCGTCATCCTTCTTCACCTTGCCGTCCTCTGCCTTGTAGAACCGGGTGTTCTCGAGGAGCGCGACATCGCCCGGCTTGAGGGCCGCGACGACGCCATCCGCCGCCATGCAGTCGGGCGCGAACGCGACGGGCTTGCCAAGGCACTCGGAAAGATGCTCCGCAACGGGCTTGAGCGAGAACTCGGCCTCGTACCCCTTGCCCTTCGGACGCCCAAGATGGCTCATCAGCACCAGCGAAGCGCCCTGCTCCAGCACGTACCTGATCGACGGCAGGGCCGCCTGCACACGCGTGTCATCCGTGATCTTCCCGGAACCGTCCTTCGCCATCGGCACGTTGAAGTCAACGCGCATGAGCACACGCTTGCCCTTGAGATCCACATCCCTCAGAGTCTTCTTAGCCATTGTCGCCTCCTGACGTTACTTCGCGGCCATCTTGTTCATCTTGAGCTGCGCGCGGGACTTGCGCCTGTTGGCGGCGTTCTTCGCGATCACGCCCTTCTTGACAGCCTTGTCGAGCCCGCTGACGAACTCCTTGAACTTCTTCTCTGCCTCTTCCTTCTTGCCGGCATCCGCCGCCTTGAAGAGCTTCTTGTGATCGTCGTGAAGCTGCGTCTTGACGGACGAGTTGCGCTTGTTCGCCTTGGCGTTCTGACGGTCGCGTTTGCGGGCGGCACGGCCGCCTTTGATATTGGCCATTTTACATTTCTCCTGATTTCTAAAAGAAAACGGGTGTGGATTTTATCAAATTCTCCTATTGACTTCAAGGGGCGAATTTCGTACAATACGCATCACTTTTTGCCAAGGCCAGGTTAGCACAGCTGGTAGTGCGGCTCATTCGTAATGAGCAGGTCGGCGGTTCGAATCCGTTACCTGGCTCCATCTTTGGCATCCCCCTTCCCGTTCGCCGCGTCTCGCGTCTGGGACTTGCGCATGCGCCATCAGAAGCGGGGCATCTTCGCGAGGGAATCGTCAAGTCCGCCGGGGCGGTTCCTCAGAAGCCATATCCGGCGATGCTCTTCCCTGATCGCGCCCAGGCGGCGGCTGTCGCGCCTGTGGCAGGCCGCGTCCACCAGGTTCGCCATGTACGCTATCTCCTCGGCCCACACCGCACCCGTCCCGTAGATCGTGGGCGAGGCGAATGCCGCCGCCGTGTGCCGGCAGCCTTCCGCCACGGACGATATCTCGGCAAGCACCGAATCCGTGAGGTTCGGATGCCGCGAATAGCCCCGGTCGCTGGCGAGTATCCTGTACAGCTCGCTC
Source organism: Clostridium sp. CAG:138 (assembly GCA_963626295.1). Taxonomy (GTDB): domain Bacteria; phylum Verrucomicrobiota; class Kiritimatiellia; order RFP12; family UBA1067; genus UBA1731. The sequence goes on along the minus strand of CAVFWS010000025.1, from coordinate 3,625 downwards.
GCGTTCGCCCGCAAGGCGCCGCCACGCAGATACAGCGTCCCGAGTCGGAGCAGGGTGCCGCCGAGCGGCACGCCCATGACCGTATCGAGGGCCTCCTCAAGATCCATCCTGTTCGCCTTCGCGCCGTATTCGGCGAACCATCCGCCAAGGACGATCCCCGGCAATGAGGCCGCAAGAGGCTGCCAATGTCCGCCATCGCCCCAGTCCGTGACGAGAAAGCCCTTGGCCCCGTTCGTCCGACCGGCGGATTCGGCCGCAGCCATGTTCTCCCTCATGTTCTCCACGCGTCCCGCAAGCGAATTCCAGGAACTGGTCCCCGGGCACACGTAGAAGTCAAGGCCGGCCTGACGGAATCTCGCGGCCTCGTCCGCAAACGGGTGGTTCCCCTCGTACCCCCAGTCGAGGGCGATCGCGTCCTTCGGGAGCCGCGCGACGAATTCGGGGTGCTTCAGCACAATGTCGCCCCAGAACATCGGACGGCGCCCGCGCTCCCGCACCAGGTCAAAGACCTTCAGCAGGAATCCGAGATACGCCTCCGGGTCGCCTATCTCGAACGTCTCGTCGCAGCCGACGTTGAACAGCCTCGAGCCGAAGCACGGGAGCAGCTCGTCGTACAGCCCGGCCAGGAACTCCAGCGACTCCGGCAGCGCGGGATTGAGGGTGGTGGGGTCCTTCTTCACGGTCCCCCACGGGGTGATCGCCCCTCCCTTCGGCATGGCGGCAAGATGGTTGTATTCGGGAAGACGGAGCCAGCGCTCAAGGTGCCCGAACGAGTTCTGGTTCGGCACAAGCTCTATGTCGTTCATCCTGCAGTAGCAGTCGAGTTCGCGGATCTCCGCCGGAGTGAGCGGCGATGCGTCCTTCCATACGGCCTCGTGCCCGGAATAGCGGAACGAATGCTCCATGTACAGCTGGAGCTGGTTGTAGTTGCACACCTTCAGCAGATCGACGATCTGCCTGAGCGTGGACATGGTCGGCACCTTGTCCCGACTCACGTCAAGCATATATCCGCGCACCTCAAACATCACGGGTGAAAGAGCCTGGGCCGTGTTCCCCTTCGACAGTTTTGCATTCCAATCAAACCCTGTGCCTCTGTGTTAAAGTATCAAGACAAAAGGAATGTTCAACTGCCGATTTTAGGTTCAATCGTTTGGGCATTATACCAAATTCCGGACCCCATTGACGCCGTGGACACAATCGTGTACAATGCCCGCCATGAAAACAGATCAGGGAGGATTTCGTATGCCCATCGTCAAAGAACGCCCCGCAACACGGCGGAAACGCAACCGCCTGATTCCGTCGATGTCCGAGAACGTCATTTCCTTTTCGGAATGCCGCAACCATCTGGCGGAATGCTTCAGGCGCGTCAGCGAACCAAATAGGATCCTGTTCGTGACGCAGAACGGACGCCCGACCACATTCCTCGCCAACGTCCGCGACTGGGATGCCTTCGTCGAGTTCTGCGAGCAGCGAGAAATGCGTGAAGACCTCGCCGCTGCCGAGGCCGAACTTGACGCCGGGCTCGGCATCCCGCATGAGGAAGTGAAGCGATGTGCCATGACCCTTCGCATCCAGAAACGCAAGGAACTTGGCCTATGATCAGCTGGTCGCCACGCGGTGACAAACGCAGACTCGCGTGCGTCGAATACATCGCACAGGAATCCTGCGACTGGGAGACAGCCTGGCGTTGGGAAGATGGCACTTTCGCCGCAGTTGAGGCACTGGAGGACTTTCCGCTTTCCGGACGTGTCGTTCCGGAATTCGGGCGCGAGGACATCCGCGAGGTCTTTCACGGCGACTACCGCATCATCTACCGCGTGAAGCGCAAGCAGGTCGAAATCATCTCCGTCCGTCACGGACACTTCCTGCTCCGATCCATTCATTCGCTGTAGCGCTTCCTACAGGACTGCGGAGCGGCAGTTGCCGCATTCTCCAAGCGGGTTTTCCGCCGCCTCAGCCATTCGCGGGAAATCGAATCCGAAGTCCCGCACGTTGCCGCACGGACGCTGCACGAACCCGCAAGGCTGGAGCGTCCCCGTATGCGACAGGAACGCGAACCCCCTGCCGCCTATGCACGTTCCCGCCTGCGGACAGCACGTCAGCTTCACTCGCTTCCCCTTGGACCATTCGATTGCCGACTCTACTTCCGGATCGTCCGGCACGAGGTCGTCGATGCCGCGGCCGCGGCCGGTGGGGACGAGGAAGAACAGGTCGAGCCTTGTCGCCCCTTCCGACATCGCCCTTCCATACACCGCATCGAGCGTGTCGAGAGTCCCCTTCCTCACTACCGTGTTCACCTGGAACGGCATCCCTACGTCCCTTGCGACAGACATGGCCCCGAGTACGCCGTCCCACGCCCCGTCAATGCCGCGGAAGGCATCGTGCGCAGCCCTGTCCGGCCCATCTATGGAAAACGAGCACGCCATCACGCCGGCGTCCTTCAGTTCCCGGAGGCGGTCTTCGGTGACGAGCATGCCGCACGGGGCAAGCACGCTCCTGACGCCAAGCGAGGTGGCGTGGCGAACCAGTCCCGGAAGGTCTTCGCGCGTCATCGGCTCCCCTCCGGTCCATATGACCATCGGGCGCATGGCGGCGAGGGAATCAAGCACGCGCAGGCATTCCGCCGTAGACAGCTCGCCGGGGTATGCGCCGTCGATTGCGGATGCGCGGCAGTGCCGACATTTCATCGGACACCGCCGCGTCACCTCCCATGCCAACACGCGTGGACTTGCGAAGCTCGCCCGGCCGGCCATCAGTAGTTGTCGGCCTCGAGCTGGAAGTATGCCCGCTTGTGGAAGCACACCGGGCACTCGTCCGGGGCCTTGTCGCCCTCGACGACCGCGCCGCAATTGCGGCACTGCCAGCGCCTCGGACCGACGCGCTCCCAGACTTCGCCGCTTTCGACGTTCGCGAGAAGCTTGCGGTAGCGTTCCTCGTGGCGCTTCTCCACTCCGGCCACTCCCTCGAACTGCTTGGCGATGTCCTCGAAGCCCTCGGCCCGCGCCTCTTCCGCGAACTTGCGGTACATCTCCGTCCATTCCTCGTGTTCGCCGGCCGCGGCGGACAGCAGATTCCTTGCCGTATCGCCTATTCCGCCAAGGCGCTTGAACCAGAGCTTCGCGTGCTCCTTTTCGTTCAGGGCCGTCTCCTGGAATATCGCGGCGATCTGCTCGTACCCCTCCTTCTTCGCGGCGGAGGCGAAATAGTCGTACTTGTTGCGTGCCTGGGACTCGCCTGCGAACGCAAATGCGAGGTTCCGCTCCGTCTTCGATCCCTTAAGCTCCATGTGTATCCGCTCCTTTCTGTTGTCTACGGCTCTAAGCCTCTTCCTCGAACTGGTCTTTGCCCACTCCGCAGACCGGACACACCCAATCGTCCGGCAGCTCGGCGAAGGGAACGTTGTCGTTCTCCGCCGGATCATAGGCATACCCGCAAACCTTGCAAACGTATCTCTTCATGTGGAATCCTCCTGTATTGACAGCGTTGACACTGATTGCCCACTCGCGCGTAAGGTAGCAATTAAGGGTCACAAGGTCAAGCACATTCGCATTTCCCCACAACGTAAAGAGCATAGAGACCGTCTGCCCCAATCCCATTCTTTATGTTCTCTATGTTCTCCACGGCC
>CAVFWS010000024.1:9508-18669 GCA_963626295.1 Clostridium sp. CAG:138 | reverse complement strand
TCCAGTCGCCAGCCTCGTTGGGCTCGATTGAGGACAAGCGCATCTTGTCGGAAAGGATGCTGCCGCGCTCACTTACCAACGACAGCTTTTCTTCTCTGGAGAGGTAGTCGGCAACGGCCTCATAATGAATCGCCGCCTTTCCGACGTGGTTGGGTTTGCGCACAAGGATTGTGATGGCGATGGGCGTGCGGCTGCCAGACCCGAATATCTTGCCTCCCTCCTTGCGCGAGAGTTCGCCGCTCGTCCGCTGGTTCCCCCTCAAATTGAACACATAGATGCTGGAAAACTCCTTCTGAAGGCACTTGCGGAAACCGTCCATTGCGTTGCCGTCAATCCACCCCGCGTTGGAGATAAACGCGATGATTCCACCACCATTGCGCCGTTCCTGCTTGTCGGCTTCTTCAAGCCGATCCGTCGCCCAGCGGAACGCCTTGATGTAGGAGTCGTAGAGCGAGTTCTTGTTCGTCGCCTTTGAACCGGCGGCATATTTCGCGGCGATATGCCTTTCAAGTTCGGGATAGGTCTGGTTCTGCGCATTGTCATTCGCGCTCTTCTGCCCGACCGAATACGGCGGATTGCCGATGATGATGCGGATCGGCGCCTTCTTCTGGCGGATCACGCGCTCGGAGTTCGAGTGGAACATCTCCGAGAACAGCCTGTCCGAATCGTCGGACTCCGCCAGCTGGAACGTGTCCGTCAGGCAGATGCCGTCGAACGAACGGTAGCTCTTCTTCTCGCCCATCAGGTCGTGATAGACGTTCTCGATGTTGATCGAGGCGATGTAATACGCCAGTAGAACCAGCTCATTCGCGTGAAGTTCCCGTTCGTACTTGCGCGTCAGGTCTTTCGGCTTGATGATGCCGGACTGCAGAAGCCGCGTCATGAAGGTCCCCGTGCCGGTGAACGGATCGAGAATGTGGACGTTCTCGTCCGTCAGCGAGCGGCCGAACTCCTTCTTCAGCACGTCCTCGACCGAGCGGATGATGAAGTCAACGCATTCAACGGGCGTGTAGACGATGCCGAGCTTTTCGGCGACCTTCGGGAACGCGCTCTTGAAGAACTTGTCGTAGAGCTCGACGATGACGCGCTGCTTGCCCTCGGCGTTGTCAATGCCCGAGCAGCGTTCCTTGATGGACTTGTAGAACTTCGCCATCACGTCCATTTCGGCCGTTGGAACCTCTTCGTGCAAGAGGTCGATCATCTTCTGCATCGAGACCGAAACGGGATTGTTCTTGACGAACGAGTAATCCTCGAACAACGCCTCGAACACGGGTTGCGTGATGATGTGCTGGGCCAGCATCTCGACCGCCTCGTCCCGCGACACGGACGGGTTGAGGTTCTTGTGAAGGCCCTCGACGAATTCGTCAAACGCCTTCTTGTGCGGACCATCTTCAAGGACAAGCCGCCTGATGCGCGCGATGTGCCGCTCGGCGATCGCCGCGACGTCATTCGCCCAGAGCTCCCAGTAGCGGCGCGTGCCGACCTTCTTCACCATGCGGGCGTAGATGATGCCCTGCAGTTCGGCGAACCTCATCGAAAACTCAAGCTGAACGGCTCGCCGTTCCCTTTCCCGTTGCGCGGCCTCCACGACCGCGCCGACGTCCGCATCGGCGGCGTCGCTTCGGCCCTGCTTCGCGTCCAGTCCCGGTATCGTGTCGACGAGAATGCGGTCGGACTTGCGCCTGTTGAGGTCGATCTTGTTGATCTCGGCGTTGAAGCGGTCGTCGTGCGCCCGAAGCGCGTTGAGGACCGTCCAGACGACGGCAAAGGCATCGCTCTTGTCCAACGCCTCTTCGGGGCTCATATCCTCGGGGATGATGACCGGGATGATGATGTAGCCGTATCTCTTCCCAGGTGCGCGGCGCATGACGCGGCCGACGGACTGGACGACGTCGACCTGAGAGTTCCGCGACGAAAGGAAGATCACGGAATCGAGCGAGGGAACGTCGACGCCCTCGGACAGGCATCGCACGTTCGTCAGGATGCGGCAGTCCGTCGAATCGGAATCGGCGGACACGTCATTCAGCCATGCCAAGCGCCGAGCCCGTTCCGCCGCGCCCATCGTGCCGTCGACATGGCGGGCGTCGATCTGCGCGACCGCGCGGCGCTCGGACGGCGACAGCGATTCGTAATAGGTCTCCTTCTGCGCATTGAAGACATCCGTGATGTGCTTTGACGCCTTGATGTTCTGGCAGAATGCCACGGCCTTGTGCATGAATCCCGGATCGGACTTGCTGACAATCTCCCTGTCGAGAAGCGTCCGCTTGGACAGCGCGTTGATGCAGCCAATCAGTTTCGAGACGTCATCCGCCCGCACCTCGCCCTTGTCCGACGCGATGGCCGCCTGGAACGCCGCAGGGATCTCGTCCTTCGTGACGGTCAGGACAAGGACTTTGTAGTCGGACAACAGCCCCTTCTGAACCGCCTCGCCGAAGCCGATGCGGTAGACCTCCTCGCCGTAGATGGCGGCATCGTCCATCGAGCAGAGGTAGGCATCCGCCTCCTTGGCCTTGTCCTTCACCTCGTCCTTGTAAAGGCGCGGAGTCGCAGTCATGTAAATGCGCTTCTTGCCAAAGACGTTTTCGTTGTCGTGGACGAGGACAAACGCGGAATCGTCCTCACCCTTGACGGTCACGCCCGTCGTGCGGTGCGCCTCATCGCAGACGATCAGGTCGAAGTCGAACGAATGCGCGATTTCCCCGTTCAGTTCCCTTTGCGCTTCCATGATGCGCGGCAGGGACTGGTAGGTCGAGAACACGACACGCATGCCAGTCGCCTTCGCCTTTATCAGGTCCAGCGCGCGGAACTGCTGCTTGATCGTGGCGACATCGGTCGAGGCGGGCATGGCAAGGTCTTCGACCGAAAACCCGCCGTAATCGTTCTCACGTTGCTTCTTCGAGACTTCCGCATCCGAGCAGACGCACATCGGGCGAATTCTCTTCGTGGCAAATGTCGTCCATTCGTTGAGAGTCTGGGCGAGCAGGGCAATTGACGGGACGAGGAAGAGGACGAGCCCGTCGTCGCCAACTTCGCGCTCGGCGATCTTGAGGGACGTGTAGGTCTTGCCCGTGCCACAGGCCATGATCAGGCGACCGCGTTGCTCAGACTTGAAATGCTCATGGAACTTGGCGATTGCCTTTTCCTGGTGATCCAACGGCTCGCGCGCGTTCAAGACAACGCCGACACCGTGAGCACCTTCTTCGAGTTTCCCCCAATCGACAGGTGCATTGATGAGCTGGCGCAAACCGATGATGAAATGCTTGATGGGCAGGTTCTTGAACGCTTCAATGGCATTTGACGAGAACTTGTCCGTCGTTGCAATCCAGACAAGTTGGGAGAACTTGGTCGGCAGCATATTCTCGTCGTTGAATTGCTTCATCGCCGTGGTAATGAACGTATCCACCTCGGCCTTCTGGATGGAGGCGTCTTCCCTGTAGCACTTGCATTGAATCGCCCAATAATGGCCATCCATCGTCCGTGCGACAAGATCAATGCCGACATCGTGACCCGATCCGAAGTCCCTACGGAAAGGAAAATCGCGCCAAAGCCAAATGTCCTTGAAGTAAACCCCATACTTGGGGTCTGCCCAAAGATACTCGCGCATCAGTTCCTCAAAACGAGTGCCCTTGTTGGCCTCGGAGAACGACTCGCGGCGGTACTTCTCAAGAATCTTCGTGAACGGTGTCAGCATATGCGCCTTCGTTTTGCGTGTGGTTATCAAGGCCGTGCCTCTTATTGGACACGGCCTTTGTAAGGGCGCATTATATCAAAATTATCCTCTAAAATACGCATTGAGGATCGACGCTGTGGATCGGCTATTCGATGCGCAGGGAAGAGAATTCGATGGTGTGCGGACGCTCCGGGCCGTTCGGGAAGAGCCATGCCCCCAGCGAGAGGGCGACCTTCGCCACTCGCCTTGCGTCGAGCGTCTGCCCCTGCGGCGGAGGGCCGCACTTCTCCCAATGCGAGTAGTGGCGGAAGGACTCCACCGGCAGCCGTATGTCGCGCCACCCAGTCGTGAGGGCGACCGTGCGCCCCCACGGACGCCCCTCGTCATCGTACAGGACGAGCTCGACCTTGGCCGTATGCTCCGTCGCCGCGCGCAGGCGTACGACGATGGCCTTCGGACGCGCCGCATCGGGGAACGCAGAGCGGAACGACTTGCCGTCTAACGGCTGGCGGAACTGGAAGAACCCCTTCCCGCCCTTGAACGCCGCGACGTGCAGCCGGTAGGCGGGCGCTCCGTCCGCGTCCCGCGCGCGCTCCTGCCACGCCTTGCTTCCGCCGAACAGCCAGGCGTTCGCCGCGCGTTCCGGATCGAACAGGTTCCAGTCCGCAGGCCGCGCACACACTTCGACCGCCCCGGTCGTCACGAACGTGCCGCCCTTCCCCTTCGCCTCGACCAGCGCATTCCAGCGTCCGGGCGCAAGCGTCCCCGCCGCGAGCCGGGCGACGCCATCCCGCACCGGTATGCGCACCGCCCCGCCACGCCCATTCGCGAACGAGAGCTCCGCGCCGGACGCGAAGGCCGTCGGACATCCGATCGCAATCTCACAGTCCGCCCGAATCTGCCGGGGGATGCGCGGCCCGGCCAGGACCGTCGAGACGAGCGGCGGCATGACGAAGCGCGGACCTGGCGTCCCCGCCGGCGTCGGGAACGCCTTCCCGCCGCGTTCGAGCACATAGTCGCCCGGGGCAAGCTCAAGCGCGAAGCGCCCGCCGAGGTCTGGGAGGTCCACCGCCAGCCTCACCTTCCGGTCAAGCGCCGCGACCTTGACGCCGGGAGCGCCGGTGAACGGATCTGCCACACGGAATGTGTCCGGATAGAGCTGGAGCCGCCATCTACCCGGAGCCAGGCGATCGAGGAAATACGCGCCCGTGCCGTCCGAATCGACGACCGTCGAGCGGCCGACGCCCCAGACGTGCCGCAGTTTCGACGAGTCCGGCGGCGGCGAGAGTGCGCCGTTCGTATAGTAGTAGGCGTCGTCCGCCGCCAACTCCGCGGCATCGCCATCGCGCGTCCCGTCGACCCTGAACGGCGGCGCGACAAGCGTGTCCGCTGCGGTTTCGTACGGGATGAAGCGCGGTACGCGGCGGAAGATCTCCGCCCCGATGGCCATCGCGATCGCCTTGCCGGGCGTGTACGCGAGGTTGAGGTAGTGCGTGCGCGTCGCCTTGTTCTCGGACGCGAGCGGCAGCTCGTCGTACTGGAACATCGCAGCCGTCTGCATCCCGACGCTACGGAACATCATCGCCATCGCCGGCACGAGGTACGTCGCGCACGTGTCGGCGGAGTCGAACTCGTAGACGATCCGCGCCTTGCCCGTCGCGGCGGCGTTCGTGACGGACGCGAACGGCACGATGCCCGGCTCGTCCGCAAGCCGCACCTTCGTGTAGCGGTTCGTGTGCGAGACGAATTCCCGCAGGAACCGCGTCACCACCGGCTCCAGCCCCGGGTCGCTGCAGAGCCGTTCCTTCGGGTATTTGCGGGAGAAGCCGTCCGGGTCGCCCGGCGCCTTCCGCGGACGGAACCACGCGATCGGCGTGAGCGCCACCTTCATCCCGTTGGAGATCGCCGAGGCAACGAGATAGTCGAACGCCTCAAGGCGCCCGTTGTCGACGAGTGCGCCGTCCTCATTCGAGATCTGGCAGTCTATCGCGTGTAGACGCAGGCAGTCGAGTCCGAGCCGGCGGAAATGCGCAATGTCGTCGTCGATGACGCGATGCAGGTCAAGGCCACGCGCGGTCAGCGCCTCGTAGTCCGACCAGAACGGCGCGTAGTAGTTCACGCCGAACGCCGCCACGTCGATGGACTTCACGGGCTTCTTCGGACAGAACACGTTCGCGGTCCTCTCCCAGTCGTGAGTGCCGCCAGTCCACTTCGCCCACTTCTGCCATGTAGAGGTGCCGTCCGTGTAGTGTATGTCCAGGAACACGCAGTAGTCCGAGGCATACGCCTCCTCGGCGCGGGATTCGCCGCCGAACCAGATCGGGTCCGCGGTCGGCCTGTCGTACGCGAGCGTAGTGGAGTAGCGGCTCCTCACCCCCTCGAAAAGCATCGCCGCCAGCAGTATCGAAAGCGTCATTCCCCCGCCTTTCCGTCTTTCAGCGCAGGATCGTCGGCCGAACCCCAGCGCAACGCCCGTTGCGCTGGGCGACCCGACAGGATATTTCCTGTGAACGGCGGCCATTATGCCAAATCCGCCATCCCCCGCAACACCTGCTTAAGCAGGCCCGGTCAGTACCGCATCAGGAGCTCCAGCATCTCGCGGTCGAGCCTGTGGCCGCGCCAGTCCTCGTAGTCCACGTCCCTGCGGTTCGAGTCCATCACGCCCGTCTCGCCCCGGATCTGCCAGACCGCCCAGCCCATGTTGCGCTCCCTGAACAGCTGCAGGTAGTCCTCCAGGAGCGCGAGGTGGATGTTGTGCGGCGTACGGTTCTCCGCCCCGAACTCGCCGCAGAACGCGAACACGCCCTTCGCCATCGCCGCCTCCCACGGACGCACCACGCTCCGGTACAGGAACTCCTTGCCGGGGTCGCGGTAGCGGACGGGAGACCACCTGCCGTCCGCCCCGACGGGGAAGAAGCCCTTAGCCTCGCCCGCCCAGCCCTTCAGCCGCTGGCGGAAGTTGACCGGCGGCGCGAAGCGGTTGTTGAACGGCATCGTCACCCTTTTCTTCCCGTCTGCGGACTCGTAGGCGATCTCGCGGAGGTTGCACCAGTCGCCTGACACGCAGGAGACCGAGACCTCGTGCCAGCCCGCCGGGACGTCGAACCGCCACGTGCCGAGGTAGTCCCCCTGCGACGACTTCCACTGGGGGAAGTACGTCACGTCGCGCCAGAGCGCGTCGCCGGAGCGCGGCGGCGCCAGCTCAAGCCGCGAAAGCACGTGCGTGCCGGACGCCGCCACGAGCGCGCAGCGCGCGGACACGCGCCCCGGGCGGATCTCGAAGCGCCCCGGGCCCGGGACCGCAAGCGTGAGCGGCGCGGAAAGGTGGGGCTTGGCCGGGCCCGCGATGACGCCCGCCGGCGCGAGGCCGTCGAGCGGCCACTGCGGCAGCGGCTGCGGACGCCCGCCCTTCTCCGGGGACCACCACGAGACCTCCTCGGGCAGGTAGCCGCGCGTCGCCTGGCCGATGTCCGTGCGCCCGAAGAGCGCCGCGCACGGATGACGGTCGCCGCCCATCCCGTCCACCACGACGAAGCGGTCGGGCGTGACGGCGCGGATCACGTCCGTCGCCGCCGCCATCACCCGCGCATACGTCTCCTCCGAGATCGCCGGCGGCTCGTTGACGGGGTTGAACGACAGGCATTCGCCCGGCACGTCGCGGTAGCGCTCGGCGATGAACCGCCAGTGCTTCAGGAACACGCGCTCGGCCTCCGCGCTCTCCCAGAGGGAGGCCGGCTCGGGCTTGCCGCCGGCGACCGTGTAGCCGGGCGCGCGGTGGAGGTTCACCATGATGTGGACGCCGTACTTCCGCCCGAGCGCGATTCCCCGGTCGAGGAACGCCAGCTTCTCCGGTGCGATCGACTCCCAGTCGTCGGGGTCCGAAAGCCACCGCCGGTAGCTGAGCGGCAGCCGCGCGAAGTTGAAGCCGTGCTCCTTCATGAACGCGAAGTCGTCCTCGGAATACTCGATCCACCCGTCGCGCCAGTGTCCGTCCTGGAGGTTGAAGCCGCGCCACCGCTCCGTTGGCTTCCAGACCGCCGCCAAAGCGGAAACGAGCGCACACGCGCACACGGCTGCAATGATAAGACGTCCTTTCATTCCGGTCACCTCACGATCAGCACGGAGCCCCGCTCGCGCACGAGGACGATCCGCCGCCCCGAAGCCTTGATCACCCACCCGTCCGGCAAGTCCAAGGTCGGCAGGGATAGCCCCGTCGGCACGGTCCGCGCGAACTCGACGAGCGTATGCCGACGCTTCGCCGCCTCCGACAGCGCCGATGCGTCGAAGTTCAGCACCGTCAGCGCCGCGCCCTCGGCGAAGCGGCAGAAGGACTCGTCCACCCTCTTGACCGCGCCCGTCGCCGCCGCCGCGAAATCGACGGTCAGACCCGCGAGGCCGACCTGGCCGACCGCCTCCGCGGCGCCGTTCGTGACCGTCCCGCCGTTGCACGTGATGTCCGCGAACGTCTGCGAATGCCCGTTAAGGTCGAGCGTCCCGCCGTCCAGGACGAGCGCGGACTCCGCGCTGAACACGCCGTCGCCGAGGAGCCGCACCGTGCCCGCGCAGATGCGCGTCGCGCCCGTGTAGTCGTTCGTCGCGGCGACGCGCAGGACGCCGGCGCCCGTCTTCGTGAGGCCGCCGGACACGTTGTCGGCGAGCGTCGCCGGGAGCGTCGCCGCCACCGTCTCCTTCCCGACGAGCAGCTGCGCCTCTGCCGTCCCGTAGTCCCAGCCGGGGCTGGTCACGCGGATTCCCGTCACGCGGCGCGTCGCCGCGTCGAACTCCGCGACGGCGGTCGCGCCGAAGCCGTCGCCGGCGATCCGCACGAAAGGCGGCGCGGCGAACGTCCGCGCGCGCACCGCGTCGTCCAGGGCGACGGACGCGACGCCCTTCCCGGTCGGCGCCCTCAGGCCGCCGCCGGGCGAGAGCTCGCAGTCCACGCCGCTCACGTCGATCGTCGCGCCGCCCGCGAAGAGCGTGATCCTCGTCGGCGGCTGCGCGGCCGTCGCCGTGTTCGCGCCGAAGATCCCCAGCCACGACGTGGGCCTGAACGTGCCGCCGCCGAAGTTCACGTAGACGGGGCAGTTCGCGTACCTCGCGTCCGTCGCCGTTCCGTTCGGGAACTCGTCGCTCGGATAGACCGTCGACTGCGGCCGCGAGACGCTGTGCGCCCGGAACGTGCCTCCGTTCAGGTTGAGGACGGACGGGCGGTAGGCGTCCGAGTAGCCGTAGCCGGCGCAGTAGACGCCCGTGCCGAGGTCGACCTCCCCGCCGTCCTCGACGGTGAAGGTCGCCTCCGTGCGCCAGCGCGAGTAATACGGCGCCAGGATCGCCGCCGCGCCGGCGCCGACGCCGCTGTCCGCGAAATCCACCTTGCCGCCGGCGCCGACGGCGAGCGACGCAGATGCCTCCCATCCGCCGAGGGCCAATGCGCCCATCTTCCTGACGGACGACGGCGCGCAGGCGAGTGTGCCGCCGCGCACGTCGAAGA
>CAVFWS010000024.1:0-9498 GCA_963626295.1 Clostridium sp. CAG:138 | reverse complement strand
TGGCGACGCTGCTCTGGCCGAGGAGCGATGCGCCCGCCGAGACGAAGCGGCCTCCCGTGAGCGCGTAGTAGCCGAGGCCGCCGCCGCCGCCGAGCCACTTGATCTCGCCGCTCGTGCCGGACACGTTGACCACCTCGCCGCCGCGCTGGAATACCGCGCCCGTGCCGCCGCCCGTCGCGACGGCGACGCGGCCCGTCCAGCTGCCGCCCTCGACACAAAGCGTCCCTACGCCGTCCGTGCCGACGAGAAGCGCGGGGGTCGGGTCGGACGCATCGCCGAGGTCAAGCCCCACAGAGCGGAAGCTGCCTTCCGCGAGCGTCAGGCTGCCGCCGTCCCCGACGTCAATCGCCGCCGGGACGTCGCCCGCGCCCGTCAGCTGCGCCGCGCCTTCCGTCACCCGAAGGTCGAGCGGCGAGGCGTCCGTCAGTGCGCCGTTCAGGGAGACCGTCGCCTTGCCGTCGCCGGCGAGGCGGACGCCCGTGCCTGCCGCCTCGTTCGTGCGCAGGACGCCGTCGCCCTTGAGCGCGAACGGCGAGACCGTCCCCTCGCCGACGAAGACGAGCGGCTGTGCGCCGTCCGCGATCTCCACCATCTGCGGCGAGAACGTCTGCCCGGCCCCGACCGTCAGCCGTGCCGGCTCGACCGTCTGCTCCTGGCGCAGGGCGAGCGCCGCCGTCTCGTCCGCCGCGAGCGTCATGCCCGCCGTCTCCCCTGTCGCCGTGGCGATCGCGACGACCGAGGCCGCCGCGTTCGGGACCACTCCCCCGCGCGCGTCGATCGAGGTGCTTGCGGCATCGTCTATCGTCGTGACCTTCCCCGAGGCGTCCACGCACGCCCGGTCGCCGTTCCGCGTCACGCCGACCGGCAGAAGGCCGGCCTCGAGGCCGCTGACCGTCACCTCGCCGTCGCCTACGATGTCGAGCGTCGCCGACGCATCGGCGAGCGTGAGCGAGGAGACCGTCAAGGCCACGCCGTCATCCGCCCGCAGGACATGGTCGCCCGCCGCCAACGTCAGCGAGCCGAACGCGATGGACGCTTCCGACGCGCCTTCCGCGCAGACCGCCGCGAGGTGCGCGTCCGAGGCGAGGACGAGCGGCGTCGTGACCGAGGCCGCGAACGCGACCGCCGCCGTCGAGCCGGCGTTCCGGAGCGTCAGCGCGGATGTCCCGGCCGGCGCGGACGTGAATACGAGGTCGCCCGTGCCGGCCTGCTCGAGGGTGGAGGCCGTCGTGAGCGTGAGGACGCGATCCGTGGTCTCGCCCTCGCCCGCGTAGCGCAATGCGCCGCCGGAGAGCGTCGCGCCGTCGCCCGTGCCGAGCGGGCTCGCCTCGCCGGACTTCCCGATGCGCCCGACCTGGAGCGTCCCCGCCGGCACGGTCGGGTTCGCGGGCTTGAGGAAGTCGCCGTCCATCACCAGCGTGCCCTTGCTCCCGGGATAGAGCGAATAGCCAAGCGTCCCGGCGTAGGCGTCGAGGTCGCACGCGATGGTGAGCGTCTTGCCCTCCGCGACGGAGAAGTTGGCCGCCCAGCCGCTGGCGTTGACGAGGAGAGCGCCGTCGCCGTCGATCAGCAGGTCGCCGTCCGCCATGATCGGCCGCGCCCACTGCCCGTTCCCCGAGATGTAGAGTCGCTTGCCCGAATCGATCCGCACGTGCTGGCAGAAGCCTGTGTCCGCCGCCGTTATGCCGCCGTATCCGTTCTGCGCCGAGGCCGTAGCGCTGCCCGGCGCGTAGACGCCGCCCGACATCTCCAGCAGGAGGCTCACGGAAAATCCGTCCGTGAAGAAATGCACGCGGCGGCGGATCTCTCCCGTGCCGCGCAGCGTCCGCGTAAGGGCCGTCCACGACGGCGGGTTCTGGAACTTCGAGACCGCGCCGATGCTGTACGTCTCCAGGACGCCGGAGCCGTCGTTGCGCAGGACGAACGGATAGGCACCGCCGGGGCCGCCCGCGCCGGGCGCGAGCTCGGCATTGACGGTGACGGCCGACGTGACGCCCTCCTTCACCCATAGGCTTCCGCCGCGCTCTATCGGCAGAGGAGGCTCGGCGCCCGATCCGAACGTGAACGGAGCGGCGGCATCGGACTCTATCACGACGTTGGAGATCGAGTATAGCCCGCCGAGGCGGATTGGGGAGCCGGCCACCATCGCTGCTTCCGCGCCGAACACCGCCGTGCATCCGGCGACACCGAACATCGGCAGGTCGTCGCGCCGCAGGTCGGTGCTGGACTCGAAGGAGCAGACGAACTGCCCCGGCACCTTGCCCTCTGCCCAGTTCGCCGGATTCGTCCAGCAGCTGTCGCCGGAGGCGTTCGTCCAGTGCGCCGTCCCCGGCTCGTCAAAGTCTATTGACCCCCCAAGGAGAGTGGACGACAGGCCAGCGGCCGCCATCGCGAGAATGATGCGTTTCATCGTTTTGCTCCTTTCGGTTTTCCTGTTCAAGCCCTGTTCGGCAGATACGCCCCGAAGTCGGCGAGTGCGCCCTGGAGGCGCGGCACGTCCACGGCGTGGACGTCGCCCGCGCCATCCGCCGCCATCGCCGCCGCGAAGCCTGCCGCCTGCCCCGTAAGGTAGCACGCCGGCATCACGCGGATCGAGGCCTGCACCTTCTGATCCGTCGAGACGCACCGTCCCGCGACGAGCAGGTTCTTCACGCCCTTCGCGCAGAGGATGCGGTACGGGATGCCATAGCTTTCGCCCTTCCCATACTTGTAGAGACGGTCGAACTCTTCGCGATGCCGCTCGTACGCCGCCTTGTCCGCGCTGGACGGATGGATGTCGATCGGGTAGGCGTAGCGGCCGATCTCGTCGGGGAACACCGCGCGTTTCATGTAGTCGTCTATGGTCATCACGTAGTCGCCGCAGATGCGCCGCGTCTCGCGCACGCCCATCAGCGCGGCGGTCTCGACGAGCCTCGCGTTCTCGAGGCCGCGCTTCAGGTATTCGCGGAAATACCGCTGGTACTCCCGCATCGACTCGCGCCCGCGCAGGTATCCCTTCGTGAGCGACCGCTCGTCCGTGCCGTCGAGGTCGAACACGTGGCCGACGTTCGCCGTCGCATAGCCGTCCGGAAAGGCGTAGAGGCCCGTCATGTGCAGGTCCGGCTCCCTGAATACGCCGTCCGCCGCCGCGCGCGCGGCGACCGCAGCAGCGACGCCGGCCGCCCCGCCGCCGCAGACCATCACGTCGGTCTCTACCCTGACGGGCAGACGGCGCGAATACGCGACCTGCCCCGCGTCCATTTTGGCGGGTTCGGCCTTTGCGGCGGACGGCAATCCCGCCCCCGCGGCGGCGACCGCCGCCCCCTTCAGGAAATCGCGCCTGTTCATGTCCGGTCCTTTCCGTTGTGTCGATTCATTCCTCAAGCCTGCCTTCCTCGTCGCGGACGGCGGAGGCGAACTCCTCCAGCTTCGAGAAGCCCTGCCCCCGTCAGCGCCTCACCTCGAACACGGCCGCCTCGTTGGCCTCCAGGCGGATGCGCGTCGCCGCCACGTCGCCGCGCCAGACGGCACCAAGCGATCCGTTGACCTTCACCGGGCACTCGATGGCGCGCGGCTCGAAGTTGATGGCCACGGCGACCGTAGAGCCGTCCGCCCTCGGATGCTCCGTGATCCCCACGTACGGGCAGTCGCCCTTCTCGACGGCGTGCCTCACGCCCGCGTATCTCGCCGCCTCGCGGAATACGAGGTAGTAGGGCTGGATACGCTCGCCGGTGAGCGTATCCGTACGCGCGACCGCCTGGCGGTCAAGCGGCGCGTTGCAGACGAGCATCTGCCCCTTGCCGAGGCGGAAGCGCGTGAACGCCATCTCGCCATCCGTCGTCTTGCCAAGAACCTCGGCCCCGGCGGGCAGGAGCCGCGCCGTCGTCCTGTCGGTGCAGGCCATCTGGCGGTCCGGGTAGGCATCGAGCGCGAACGTGCGTTCACGCGGCGAGAGCGCACAGTAGTCTACCTTCACGCCGGCGTGTTCGCGCAGGTGCGTGAGGCGCGACTCGCCGCAGTAGAGGACGAGCGCCGTCGCGCCGTCGGCGACCTTCGCGTAGAGCCTCCTCTGCGCCGGCCACGAGTAGCTCGAGTCCGTCTCGCTCGAGCAGAGTATGTAGAAGTCCGATTCGGGGAGATCCTGCTCCGCGCCCGCGAAGGACGAGTTGAAGCCCGCCTGGCGAGCGAGCATGTAGGCGCCGAAGCCGGGGATCCATCCGGCCGTCTTCTCCGGCACGACGATCACGGCGTCCGTCTTCGCCTTCGGGAGCTTGCGGAACGGAAGGGAGGCGCGGAACTCCTGGAACGACTGCATCTCCAGCATGACCGGCTTCGGGGAGAGGTCCTGCCGAAGCATCCCGAGCTCGCGCTCGCATGGGGTGAGGGTGTAGGGAGGGAAGTCCAGCGCCTCCTGGTCGGAGTTGCACCACCAGAGCGCACCCTTCAGGTCATTTGCCCATGCGCTGAACATCGTCGCGCGCATCCCTGCCGCCGTGCGCTCGTCAGAGACGCAATTGCTGCCGAGGTTGCCGATCTCTTCCACGAAGCACGGCTTGCCGCCGAGATCGCGATAGAGTATGGATTCTGCTGTCGGGTGCAGGATCGTGCGCATCGTGTTGAACGCCTCCTTGCCGCAGCCGGACACGTAAAACTGGTACGGATGGGTGCAGAGAATGTCGCTGACCTCGCCGTTCTGGCGGATGTTTACGGCGGCGTCCTCCCGCGTCGAGAGCCCGTGCATTCCCGAGACGATCGGGCGAGACGGGTCTACGGCGCGGATCGCCATCGCGATGTGGTCCATCCAGTTGTAGAACGCCGCCTGGCCGGCGGCGCCCGCGCCCATGCAGTTGCACTCGTTGCCGTAGTCCCACGCGGCGATCGCCGGGTGGTCCTTCATCTTCGCGACGAAATGCCGCACGAACTTCGTCTGCCAGCGAACCGCCTCCGGGTCGGTCAGGACGTTCTTTTCCTCGAAGACCACCGGAACGAACTGCCGCCCGCTCATCCAGCCCGTGATCAGCCCGACTATCAGCTTCACGTCGTTCCTCTGCGCCACGTCGCAGAGGAATCGGAAGCGCTCGACCATCTCGTCGTCCACGCCCGCCGGGTTCGGCAGGGGGCGGTTGTCGCGGAAGCGGAACGAGCGGTAGCGGCCGCCCGCCTGGCAGTCCCCGGTCAGCGGCTGGAAGTCGCTCCAGAGCGGAAACACGCGCATTACCCGCGTCCCGTAGCGCGCGAGTGCGGCGACCTCCCTCTCTACCGTCTCCGGCTCCCACTGCGACCACATGTACATGCCGGCGTTCTTCGCCCAGTAGTTGCAGCCGACGAAGAACTCGCCCTCCGTGAATATGTCGCGCTTCGCGTAGTCCGCCGACGGCGCGGCGTACGTCGCGCCCGCGAGGATGGCGGCGGCTATCGTTCCCATTACCCTGTCCATGTGAAGCCCTTTCTGCATTTTTCCCTTATGGCCTCATTGTATCAGACATCCGAGGCGACCGCAACACCTGCTTAAGCAGGTTTCTCTCGCGCGGCGGACGCATCGTCGATTCCCGCACGACGAGCTGTGCCGACAGGCATATCTCCTGCGGCTCCGCGCCGGGCTGCGCTATCCGGCGCAGGAGAGTCGCGAACGCCCGCGCGCCGATCGCCGCGCACGGCTGGCGCACCGTGGTCAGGGGCGGCGTGAGCAGCGCCGCCATCTGCACGTCGTCGAACCCGGCGAGCAGCACGTCGTCCGGCACGCGGAGCCCCGCCCTCGACAGCGTCTGCTTGAACTTCGCCGCGACGGTGTCGTTCCCGCAGACGAAGGCGTCCGGACGCCCCTTCGCTATGTGTCGCCTGAGCGCCGCAAGGTCGTCCGGCTCGGCGACGAGCGCGCGGAAGGCGGCCGCGCGCCCCTCGCGCAAGACGGCCGCCTGGACGCCGTCCCGCCGGGCGTGCACGCTCCAGGCGCAGTTGGGGCGCATCACGAAGTCGACCCTCTTCGCGCCGACGGACAGGAGGTGCGCGGCGAGGCGCGAGCCCGCCTGGAAGTTGTTGATGCCGACGAGGTCGTACCGGCTGCGCGACGGCGGCGGCACGATGTCATAGTCGATCAGCACCACCGGGACCCTCGCCGCGTCGAGGACCGCCAGGACGTCGGCGTTGCGCTCCGCGGCGTTGTCGATGAACTCCAGCGGCTGGCAGATGACGCCCGCCACGCCCTGCTCCACCAGGTCATTGGCGAAGCGCTTCGCCTGCGCCGCCCGGTGGACGGGATTGCGGGAGGCGACGTTGCCGAAGAGGAGCGTGTACCCGTGCCTCTGCGCGAGGCGCGAGATCTCGCCGACGATCGGCTGGAAGAACTCGGAATAGGAGGCACCCGGCATGATAAGCCCCACCTTCCGCGACACTGCGCACCTGGCGATGCGGGGGACCGCCCCGGGGTCGCCCTCGATGAGCCCCATGCGCCGCAGTTCGGCGTAGGCGCGGTGCACCGTGTTGCGCGTGACGCCCTTCGCGCGCGCCAGCGCCGACTCGCTCGGGAACGGATGGGAGGGCCCGAACCGGGACCCGAATATCTGCCCCTTCAGCTCCTCCAGGATCTGCCTGTACTTCGAACACGCCATGCCTTTCCTCCAACGTTGCCCCATATTATAGGAAACGGCGGCGGCGAATGCAAGACCTGCCCAGGCAGAAGGGCGGGCGGCGGCCTTCCCGGCCCTATGCGTCGAAGAACGTGCGGCCCTTTGCCTTGACCCGCTTCGCCGGGGGGTAGTCGAACCTCCACTCCTGTCCGAGGAACGCCTTCGCCTCATGCTTCGCCATCGGAAGGTCGTGCAGGAGGTAGTTCCCGCAGTTCACTGGCGTGGCGCCAGGCACGGGCCCACGGTAGTTCGCAAGGTGGCGGAACGCCGAGCGCATCAGCCGCTCGATGTCCTTCGGCATGATGGGCTGCGGGGTGCCGGTTATGAAGTAGAACCCTGTGAGGCATCCCATGGGTCCCCAGTACACGACGTGCTCCCTGAACGGCGAGTTGCGCAGGTAGGTGGCGACGATGTGCTCTATCGTGTGCATCGCGTTCGCGTGGATGGCCGGCTCGACGTTCGGACGCTTCATCCGTATGTCGAACGTGGTCACGTACGCGCCGTTCACGATGTCCCGGCGGCTTACGAAGATGCCATACCCGATGCGGGTGTGGTCAACCTGAAATGACGCTATCAGCTTGTCCATGCCATGTCTCCCTTGTTGTCCCTTAAGCCCATCTGCCGCTGGATGACGCGAGCGGGAGCAGCGTCGCCCCCTTCCGCATCCGCACGGGGAGCGCCCGGCGGGTCGGTTCGCCGATCACGTATATCCCCTTGCCGGAAAGCGACGCGGCCCCGTACTGCGAAACGTACGACTCCACGCCGCTCGAGCTCGCGAAGAACACCGCGTCGAACGACGGCGGCGGGATGCCCGGACGAAGCACCGGAGCGTTGCCGTACAGCACGACGTCGTCCACCGCCATCCCCTGCCGCCGCAGCGCGGATGCCACCGCGCCGCCGGCCTTCGCGCTCCGCAGCCTCAATACGCGAAGGCCCGCCAATCTCCGTCCCTCCTGGCGCAGACGCCCCACAAGGCCCGCAGCGGAGAAATCCTCTGGCGGCATAATGTCGCTCGCGACCCCATGACGGCGCAGTTCCGCGTCGGTGCCGGACCCGCAAGTCCACAGCTTCGGCAGGGTGCGGAGGTCGCATCCGCACTTCCCGAAGAATATCCGCGCCGCACCCGGACTCGTAAGCACGATTGCGTCGTACCGGCCGACGGCTTTCGCAAGCCTGTCGCCGATCCCGTCGCAGGCCCTGAGCTCTATCATCGGCCACGAGACCGTGCGCCATCCCATGTCCTCGAACCTGCATACCGCATGGGGCATCACGGCGTCGGAGCACGTTAGCAGGATCCGCCTTGCGGAGAACGGCGTCCCCGCATATCCGACGACGAGAAGCCCCGGCTCGTCGGAGCGGGACAGCCCTGGGCTGCCGCACAGGCCGGTCTCGATGCGTTCATGCGGCCCGTACGCATCCCACACCATCGCGTACCGTTCGTCCGGCGGGAACCTGCGCAGCGTCTCGCCCGCGACGCGAGCGGCCATGAAGAACACCTGCGGAGTCCTGCTCCCGGAGGAGCGCGGGGTGGAGACGGCGAACCCCGCCGCCTCGCCGCGCCTCGTGAGGAGGATGCCGTTCGGCGAAGTCGCCGCCGCGAGCGCGCTAACCCCGGGGCGGACGACATACGGGATGCCGAGCGCGTCCAATGCGGCGGTCTCTTCGGCGAGTCTGCCGAACAGGCCGGCGTCGCCACCCTTGAGCCGCACGACGCGCCTGCCCTTTCGGGCCTCGTCGCAGATGAGGCGCGTTATGTCCTCCTGCGCCATGGAATGCGCTCCGCATCGCTTGCCGACATGGATCCACTTCGATGGGCCGCCGATGCCGCCGAAGCCGGAAAGCGCATCCGACAGCACGATGTCCGCCTCCTCGAGATCCCGCGCGCCGCGCACCGTTATCAGCCCGGCGTCGCCCACCCCCGCGCTCGTGAAGCGGACGGCCTTGACGAAATGCCGCCTGATGGCATTGAGCCTCCGGTCGCCCTTCCTGAACACGACCGCGATGTAGCCCTGCCCTTCCGGCGGCGGAAGCTCGTCGCCCCCTATGATGCGCGTCTCCAGCTTCGCGGCGCCGTCCACCGGGAGCACGGCGCCGCCGTCCCAATCGGGGAAAAGCCGCTTGAGGCCCGCAACGGCCATCAGGGCGGCATCGAACCTGCCGGACCGCAGCTGCGCCAGGCGCGAATCGACCGCCCCCCTGATCGGTGCGCAAATTGCCTTGGGGCAGACCCGCATGGCGAAGGCGCGACGCCTTTCGCTCGACACGCCGATCCTGAGTCCAGCCCCCTTCCAGCGGCCTGGGCGCTTCGCAAGGAACGCACTGTCCGCCCGCGCGACCCAGCAGTCCCTGGGGTCTTCCCTGTTCGGGAGCCAGAACCAGTCAAGGCCGTCCGCAACGGGGTCGGGCAAATCCTTGGCGGAGTGGATCGCGAAGTCTATAGCTCCGCTCCGCACGGCATCATCGAGGTCGCGGGTGAAGAAGTCCGGCGCACTGCGCTCTATGGGAGTGGAAAGGTCACGATCCCCGGGGGTGTCGAACGTGCGAAGCCGCGCCTTGAACCCCGGCACGCTTGCTTCCAAGAAAGCGATGCTCCCCATTGCCTGGGCAACGGAGAGCCTACTGCCTCTTGCGCCACACAGCAGCCTGCGACTGGAAGTAGCCTTTTGCACGTCAACGGAAATGCGTTATGAAAATGGCGCTTTCGGCAAAGTCCCGCACGCTGGTGGAGGTAGCCGGATTCGAACCGGCGACATCCTGCTTGCAAAGCAGGCGCTCTACCAGCTGAGCCATACCCCCATGGCCGATGCCCTGAAGGTGGTGGGCCTGACAAGAGTCGAACTTGTGACCTCGTCCTTATCAGGGACGCGCTCTAACCAACTGAGCTACAAGCCCA
>CAVFWS010000023.1:0-19448 GCA_963626295.1 Clostridium sp. CAG:138 | reverse complement strand
CACGGCGAGCAGATCGCCGCCGTCGCGCTCGACGCCAACGGCCATGGCCTCCCCGTCGGCGTTGACGGCGGAGACGGACACGGACGCGGCGGAGCCTTCGTCCATGCCGCGGATGCGGAACGCCGCCGCGCTCCCCGCCGGTATCCACACGTCCGTCAGCGGCCTCGCCGGGTTGCCCCGCTGGAGCGTCAGGTCTATCAGTGTCTCGCCATTCATTTCTCACCTCGTTTCAAGTGTCTGCACAAAAGATGTCTTTGCGTTCCCCCGCCGTCATTCCCCCGAAGGCTCCCAGTCCCAGTTGAGGTCGCCGAAGTATGACGGAAACCTGTGGTCGATCACCAGCCCCGCCGCAAGCAATGTGTACGAAGTCGCGACGTTCTCCGAATAGAACGGGCTTGAGCTGTAGCCGAAGCCCATGCTCGATGCCGCCACAGAAAGCAGCTGCCCCAGATTTGGCTTCCCGACAGATCCGCCGCTTACACGACGGTATAGCCGCAGCTTGGATTCCGATCCGCCATTCTTGTATGCCTCCGTCCCCTTGATGAGGTACATCCACGAGACATTGTACATCCAGAGATACTGCTCCGGCGTATTGTAGGAAAAGGAGCACCGCACGTTCGGCGAACCCACGCGGGTTGCGTAGCCCGTCGAATACAGCAAGACCCCGCTGAATCCGAAATCCTCCGTGACGGGATCGCCCGAAGAGGTTTCGCCGTCCGCGGTCACGTACGTGGTCGTACGCGTCACCGTCCCCATCGTCCCCGTTGGGACGCGGAATGTGCGGCCATACCTGTTGAGCCTGTGAAATGCCCTGCGCACCGCGTCGGAATCGAGCCGCCCCTTGGGATGCTCGGCGGCGGAATCGTCCGACAGCGAGAGCCCGCTGTTTGCCAACGCCTGCGCAAGGTCCTCCGAACCCACGTTCCTGTCAGAGAACGAAAGGCTGGCCTCAGGGTCAAGGAAGTATGTCTTGGCATCGTTCGCGCCCGTGGAGGGCAGGGGCGTGACGATCAAGGGGAATGTGGTAGCATTGTAGAAAGGCAACCCTACCAAGCCCCTTCCGGGCGGCGTCGCCTTTTCGCCGATCTCGTTCTTCGCCGCCGCGCCGCGTTCGAGGTACGCCTCCCGCAGGAATAGCAGATCCTCGTACCTCATCGCCCGCCAGGAGCCGTCTTTGCGGAGATCCCTCTTCGGCATTATGTCACCCGTGATGAAACCTTCAAGTCCCGTCACGTCGAGGCATTCGTATTTCGATGCGTCGTCGAGCATTCCGTCACTCCCAGCAGGGCACGACAAACGCGCCCCTCAGGTCTTCCGTGACCTTGCC
This sequence comes from Clostridium sp. CAG:138, assembly GCA_963626295.1. Lineage (GTDB taxonomy): Bacteria > Verrucomicrobiota > Kiritimatiellia > RFP12 > UBA1067 > UBA1731. The sequence goes on along the minus strand of CAVFWS010000023.1, from coordinate 18,121 downwards.
GCCCGATACGGCGTATACCGGGATCCAGCATTCCGTGTCCGTCGCCGTCTGCGCCGCCGCGTCCGCGGCGACCACCTCGGCGGTCGCCCCGCCGCCGTCCGCGAAGGTGACGTGCACGGAATACGCGCCGTCGCCCATCTCCCCGACCCCGGTCCCCGAGGCCGCGACCCACTGCCGCCCGACCATCACGCCGCCCGGCCCGATGGAAAGAGCCTCCCCGTCCCACGCGAACATCCCGGCGTTCCCGCCGCCGCCCTGGGATCCGCCCGTCTCCGCCGGCTCCGCGTCGGTCCATAGCCCCGGGTCGTCGTCCATGCCGCCGCCGTTGGGGTCTTGGCCCGAGGGGTTGTCCCCGTCCGTGCTCTTCCCGCTGCCGAGTCCTATGGTTATCGTGCCCCCGCTTGCCACGACGTCGATGCCGTCGCCCGCGACGATGCTGATCTTGCCCGTCCTGCCGTTCACCTTCGTGACCACGTTCTCCCTGATGTTGCGGAAGAAGTCGATGATCCAGTTCCAGCAGCTGCAGAAGCCGGAATGCTCCGCCGCCCCGAGCGAAAGCCCCTCCCTCAATGTCGGGCACGGATTGGGAAGCGCCTTCATGCCGTCACCTCCTCGTCCGTCGCCAGGTTCTCGTCGTACGTGTACTCGTTCGCGTACGAGTGCCTGTAGCTCACGGGGCTCGTCGCATAGTCCGTGATTATCGGGTTGTTGTCCACGTCGGAGGTCATCTCGGTGAAGAGCGACTCGATGCCTGCGCAGCCCGCCGCCGTGGCGGGGTCGTAGTCCCGCGTGGAGTACACCGCCGCGGTCTCGTCCACCGCGATCTGAAGGTCGAACACCGGCGCGTCGCCGTTCCTCGATACGGTGAAGCCCGCGACCTGCGAGGTGTACGGCGGCAGCTTCATGTAGGCGTACGGCGACTGCTGGAACTCGTACGGGCACCGGAAGTAGACCGCGAACTGCCGCCACTGCATGAAGCGGCGCATGTACTGCCGCCTCTTCGCGTCGAGGCAGGCCTTCACGGTGTTCTCGTCCATGCCCTTGAACAGGTACGTCTTCGCGACGTGGCGCGTGTACCGGTACTGCGTCGCGATGTCGGGCTGCGAGACGCTGGAGGAGACGGCGGCCTCGCGGGCGTACTCGAACGAGATCGGCACCCTCACCTCGTAGTTCGTCTTTCCGTATTTCGACAATGCCATTTCAGATTCCCCTTACTTCAGGCCCTGCCGCTCCATCGCGGTGAGCATCCTCTTCAGCGTCTCGAGCTGCTCCTTCTGCTCCGAAGTGGACAGCAGCTGGCGCCCGAGCGCCTTTTCCGTCATCTCCTGGAGCTGGGACATGGAGAAGTCCTGCTGCAGCCTCTCCATGTACGCCCTGGCCATCGTGTCCGGATAGTTGCCCTTCAGGAGGTTGATGTACGGCGCGAGCTCGATGTTCATGCGCCTGCGCTCCTGGGCGGCGTCGCGGACGTCCTGGCTCATCCTCTCGCGCGTGTTGTGCCAGGTGGTCTTGCCGTCCCACTCCGCCACGCCCTGCCCGACCTGCGAGGGGTTGATGTTGACCGTCGCCGATGCCGTCGAGGTGCTGTTGGGCCTGCCGTCCGCGCCACCCTTCGCGGATTCCCTCTCGGCCTTGCCCCTCTTCTCCAGTTCCTCGTTGAGCTTCCCCTGGAGTTCGGCGTACGCCTCGGTCTCGGTCAGGCCCCGAGCAAGGCTGTCCTTGAAGAGCGAGACGTACGAGTTCGCCTCCAGCTGGTTGGCGGCGCACACGCGGGCTATCTTCGCCATCTGCGCGTCCATGTAGGCCTTGTCGGCGGCGGCTTCCATCTCCGCCTCGTTCGCCGCCACCGTCCGGTCCCAAGTCCTCCTTGCCGCCTCCACCGCCGCCGTCGCGTCCCTTACGGCGGTCTCGTGCTGGAGCGCCGCCGTCGCCGCCACCGTCTCCGCGTTCTTCAGGCGTTCCGCCTGCGCCGCGAGCTGTATGCGCAGGGTCGAGAGCCTCGATTCCGCCGCAGTGGCGTCGAGACCCGCGGCGGCCGCCTTGGCTATGGCCTCCTTCTGGAGCTCGATCTTCCTCTCGATGTCCTGCAGCGCGGATTTCTCGTTCTCTATCGCCCTCGTCTGCTGTTCGCGGCTCGTCTCCTGTCTCTGCAGCGCGATGGCGAGGTTCCTTTCGGCGCCGACGAGCGGCTTGAGCTCGTCGCACGCCTCCGCCAGCTTCTGCGAGAACTCGTCGTTTATCTGCGCTATCCTGAGGTTGCCGCCGTTGCCTATCGCCGCATCCGAGGCCGCCGCGAGTGAGTTGTATGCCGAAGTCAACGCGTCGAGAGCCTTGCATGCGTCCTCTGCCCTCTTGGCGGTAGCCTCCAGGCCGTCCTGCTCCATCGCCGCCTTTGCCGCAAGCTGTGCATCGATTAGATTGCGGTAGCCCGTCCGCATGCTTTCCATCTGTTTGCGGTGTTCCTCCATTTCAGCCCTGAGGTTCTGGTACCACGATATCATCCCCCTTATCGCCGCAGTGACGATTGCACCCGCCACGCCCGAAGCCCCGCCGGAAAAGAGCTGGTTCATGAGCGGGATCACCGCACTGATCGACCCTCCGAGATCCCCCGAAATCGACCCCGCAATCTGTGCGAAGCCCTGCTTTGCGGAGTTCACGGCATCCCTGCTGGACGTTTGCCATTTCTTGACGTCCGCGTCCGCCTGCCTGAATGCCGCCGCCGCGTCGTACTTCCCGGAGAATGTCAGTTGTATCTTCTCGCTCGCCATGGTATAATGCTTCCCGTTATGAGTGATGAGGATTTCAGGTATTACGTGTACGGGTCACTGTTCATCGTCGTGGGCATGGTCCTCGTTGCGGTCATCTGCATCGCAACGGGAATCGAGCCCGAATTTCCCTTTATCATCATCGTGAGGTGACCTATCCCGCTCCGCCCTTAGCCTTTCGGCTATCGCGTCGAGCGTCCTCAGGTAGTCGTCCTCCGCATCCGAGACGGCATCCCTTCTCGCGTCGCATCCGTGGTCCCTTGACATCGCCCTCATGACCATCTCCCTCAATGCCCGCGGAGGAAGATCCTTCAGCTCCTTCGCCGGTCCGAGGCGGTACACCATGCCCTGGCGCAGCAGCCCCACCTCGTAGCATGGCTCTCCCTCCGCGTCCTTCCCGTCCTCCCCGTCCTTCCTCCGTTCGGGGGTTTCGCATTCGGAGCCCATGAACCCGTGTACCGCATATCCGACCGCCGCCATGAGCTGCGGGACCGTCGCGAAGGCAAGCGAATCGCGGAAAGCCTGCAACGCCCCGAGCGTCTGCCTCTCGCCTGCCGGATCGGGCAATGCGTCCTGCGGCATCGAGAGCGAAAACGCGCGGAGCATCATGAAGGTCTCCGCGTCGTTCTCGTCGAAGAGCCTCGAGGCGGACGCAAGCCACATCTCGCTCCCGACAGTCGGCTCGCGGAAAGTCGCGTCTCCGAGGAAGGCGACACGCGGCAGCTCCGACAGCGCAAAGCCGGCCTTCAGCCCCTCGACCCTCAAGGCGAGTGCGTTGAGCCTGATGATGTCGCGGAAGGTCGGCTCCAGTCCGGCCTCCCGCAGATCCTCGAAGTCGGCCTCTGCGGTCCTGGAGACCATCTCACCCCTCCGCATCGGGCTCCAGGTATCTCGTCACCGTGGCCTTCACGGTCGAGTAGTCCGAATCCGGGCGGCTCTCCGAATTGTCACCGGTGAGGACGGTGATGAGCGCTTCGGAGGAACCGGCCCCGAATGCCGGCACGGCCGAACCCGCCTGCTTCGCCTCCGCCGAGCACTCGATCTTGCCGCCGTAGCAGTCCCAGGTGACCCGCTCGCCGTCCACCGTGGTTGGCGTGGATTCCACGCTGATGGTGTAGTCGGCCTTCTGCAGGTGGGCATTTTCGCCCGTGAGCGTGAAGAGCGAGTCGAGGATCTGTGCCTTGTTGCGGCAGCGGAGCTTCGGTATCGTGACCGTGTACGTACGCTTCGCGGTCGCATCCGGCACCTCCTCCGCCTGTGCGGATATCGACACCTCCCCCGAGTTGGACGTGCCTATGCTCACGCTCTTGAGCATGAAGTGTCTGTTGGCCGGGCTTGCGTCCGTGCCGAGGTTCACCGTGGTGACCTTGCCGAGCGTGACCACGAGGTCCGCCACGTCCGCCTTGAGCGCGTACGTGTTCGACGGGTCCATGACGTGCCCATAGCCGGTCACGTCCACGACGTCGCCCTCGTCGTTCGCGCACGTAGCCTGCGATCCCTTGCGCCCTTCCTCATGCGACTTCAGGACGATTGCGGTTCCGTCCGCAAGTCCGCAGAAATCCCTCTTTGCCTTGAATGACATAATGATGTTCTCCCGTTATTGGTTGTCCTGTGAAATGCCTTCCGTCACCACGCCCCGAAGCGTGAAGTTGACCGTGACCGTCCAGGCGTCTTCGGTCTGCCTCATTTCGCCGCCGTCGAGGCGGAATCCCGCGACGCCGAATGAACCGGTCGAGAGGTCGTCGCAAGCCCTGTCCGCGTCCGCGTTCCACGAATGGAACAGGCTCATTAGCCTTTCCGAAGCCTCCACCGCGTCCGATCCCGTGGGGTCCGTGTCGCGCCGGACGGAAAACGCGACCGCACAGGGGATGTCGCACTGCGGGGAGTCGAAGCCGTCGTATGAGCGGAGCCCGGCCGCGACCGCGAGCACCATGCCGCAAGGGTCTTCGCGCCCCTTGACTTCGCCCTCTCCGGCTATGTCCCACGACCCCTTCGTCTGCGGCGTGAGCGGCATCAGGACGTCCGTGAGGAATCCCTTTACATTCTCTTCGACTTCCTTCTCTGCAAGCATGCTACAGTCCCTTCACTTCCGGGAATGGCGTCGGTATCGCCTCCCCAAGTCTGGCCGATGCGACCTTGGATAGCCGCCCCGCGATGGAGTTCGCCGCCTTCATCAAGGCCCTGTCCACCGCCCCGGGCCCGCTCCTCAGCGCAAGCCCCGAATAGTCGAGCGCGTCCGAGATCGTGACTTTGTAGCCTCCGTCCGAGATCCCGCCACTCTCATACACCTTCGCGGCGGCCTTGGCCGCCTTGACCGACCTGGCGGATGTCGCGTTCAGGCCCGCGGCGCCGTTGTTGGATATCGCGGCCATCGCGAAGCCCAGCGTAGCCTTTGCGAGGCCGCGATACCGCCCGACCCGTCTCGTCATCAGCCTCACCGCGAGATCCCTTGCGACCTTCTCCGATTTCGCGAAGACGTACCAGCAACCCTTGTTTTTCGACTTGTCCCAAAGCATCCCTTCGCCGTGGACCGGGACGATCCTGTAGACCTTGACGTTTTCGCCGCGTTCGTACCTCTGCCCCGCGAGGTTGACGGGACGGATGTTGACCCTCGCCGCGTTCCTTGCGCCGGACGTGCGGACCACGCGGCGTATCTTGCCGCCCGACCGCTCCCAACCCCCGACAAGGCCCGTATCGGATATGCGGAATGACTTCCGGCTTGCCCTTTTGGGCGCCATGCGCGTGTCTGCCCTCAACGACTTGAGTACGGTTATCGCCGTCGCCTTGACCGCATGCGATACCGTCTCCCCGAGGATTTCGCCCCTCTTGGCTATGAGTTCGGAAAGCACGGACAATGGCTTTCCCTCGAACGTCGCCGTCATCGAGGGCGATATCATGAGGGAACCTCCCTTGCGGTGAAGGTCCATGCGTCGCCACAGGCCACGCCGACGCCGGAGACGGAAAGGCGAAGCGACCGCCCGTCGCGCACAAGCGTCACGCGGTCGCCCGTCTGCGGCGGCATGCGGTCTATCCAGTCGCCCCGCCTCACGGATATGCCGAACGTGCGGAGCGAACTCTCCACGTCCGCCTCGGCGACGGGCTCCGCGAGGCCGTTGTCGATCACGCAGGCCGAGAACGTGCCGCGCACGGTGCGCGGCACGCCGGACGATCCCTGCACGGAGGGCAGCGCCCTGCGCGTCCCCTCGACGGTTATCGCGTCGCGGTAGAACGGCGCGAATGCGGCCGGGTTGCTGAATGGATCGAACTGATTCACTTCTTTCGTCTCAATGGCCTTTCGGCAGATTCGGGTGGGCGCATGCGGCCCGGTGGCGCGGCGCGGGAGAAAGGATGCATCATGCAGAAACGAAAGCCCCCGCCGCGCCACCGGGCCGGAAGCCGCCAAGGAGTGGGGCGGCTTCCGAACCCGATACGCTACGACGCGGAGTACGCATCCTCCGTGGCGGCGAGCGAGCCGGTCGCGATGATCGGGATGCCGGCGTACTCGAGCGGGACACCCGCCGGAACGACGAGGTTGCCCGCCCTGCCGGTGGAGAAGTTCACGCCGCGGGACTTCTGCAGCTCAAGGCGCTGCGCGAACGTGCAGAAGATGGCGTCCGGGTTCGCGCCGTCGTTCATCTCCGCATACTTCGAGACGAGCTCCGCGAGAAGCGTGTCGGTGAGCGGCTTCGTGCCGTTGAGGTTCGCGATGCGGGCGATGGCGTTCTGGTTGCGGCACGCGAAGCCCGCCCAGCACGTGAGGTCGGTCCAGTAGCTCGGCACGGACTTCGAGTTGCTGCCCGTCATCGTGCCCTCCTTCCAGACAAGCTCGCTGGAGTTCAGCAGCGGCGACGATTCGCAGAACACGAGGTGGCAGCGGTCGAGGCCCTTGCCGACCGCGTACGCGGACGAGAGGCCCGACGCCCCGTCGGCGGCGACGCCGCCCGCGTCGATGGTGAGCGCAGCCTTGACCAGCGCGGACGCGCCGGAGAACTTCTCGCTCCCGGTCGAGGCGCCGTACCACACCTTGCCCGCGAGCGTCTTCATCGCGGAGCGGACGAGCGCCGTGGCGGCGGCGGCGAGCGCCGCGTCGCGCCCGCGCACGTCGGCGTCGAACGCGGCCTTGTCGCGCTGGACGAGGCCGGCCAGTATGCCGAGGTTGAAGGTGTCGAGGCGGTAGCCCTCGTCGGACGAATCGATGCCCGCGCCGACCGCGCGGAAGCCCGTGGTCGGGTCGCTGGTCTGCACTACGCTCTGGAACGACGTGCCGGGTATGAGGTGCGCGTCGAAGAAGTTGAGCTCGGGGACGAGGTTCGACACCTCTTCTATGATGCCCTGGGAGGCGTCGTAGCCCTTGCCTGTCACGAGTTCACGTAAGGTTGCCATGTTGCAATTTCCTTGTTGATGGTTTTCGGTTTCAGTTCCTTGGGAACGAGCAGCGGACGAGGGACAGCCCCCTGCCGCCGGACGCGCCCGGCATGCGCAATGCGCCGCCGACCTGTTCGCGATAGCGCTCCACCTCGGCCTTGAGGGCTGCTTGCGATTCCGCAAGGGCCTTCTCGGATTCGCCCAGCCTGGACTTCAGCTGCTCGGCTTCGGACTGCGCCGCGCCAAGGGCCTCCGCCTTCCGGGCGATGTCGGCATTCAAATCGTCGATCTGTGCGCGGAGTTCCGCGATCTCCCGGTCCTTCGCGGCCTGAAGGCCGGAAAGGCGGGCGCTCTCGACCATCTTGTCGAGCCCCGTGCGCGAGAGGAACTCCGCGACGGACTTCGGGGACTTCTCCAGGAGCTCCATGATCTGCGGATGCTCGTCGAGCATCCGCTCCGCCTCCTCGGCAAGCGTGCCAGTGGAGAAGATGCCGTCCGTCGCGGCGGGCGTGTCGGTGAAGTCGGTGCCGTGTAGCCTGCCCAGCACGGCGTACGTCCTGCCGTCCGCCGACTGCGCGGCCCATTCGCCGGCGTCCTTCTTCTCCTTCGGCCTGCCGGTCTCCGGGTCTGCGGTCTCGCCGCCGTCCGCGTCAAGGCCCTCCACCTCCTCGCGGTACGAGTGGCGGTTGCCGTCCGCGTCCTTCACCACCCAGTCGGCGTAGGTGAACACGATGGACTGCCCGAACTGCCCCGGATCCTCGGCGGCGGTCTCCATCACGTGCTTCACGATGTCGCCCTGCGGGGCGGAATGCGCGGACTTCAGCATGTGGACGTCGGCGACCACGGCGGCGCACCTGGCGGTCTCGCCGTCGACCGTGCGTTCCACCTCGACCACGCGGAAGTTCTTCGCCCGCGCAAGCTCGGTGCCGAGGGCGTCCGAACACATGGCCGGATGCCCGTAGCGCACCTTGAGCCCAACGTCGCCCGTGGCGTTGCCCGCCGCCGCGACGGCCTCGCAGAATTCGCGGTCGAGCCATACGCCATGGCCCCTGGCCTCGCCCTCGAGCGTGATCTGCACGTCGTGCAGAACCTCGTTCTCCGCGTCCACGTTTCCGAGGCGCTGCGCCCCGAGCTGTGCGCCGGAGAATGTCGCGCGAAAGCGCGCCTTCAGCGGCCTGAACCTATTCGTCCCCATCTTGGTCTCCATTGTCGTTTTCTCCAGTCCCAGCCCCTGCGCCAGGGGATGTCTCCGACTTTATCGCGCCGGATACGCTCGTCTCGCCGGGATATATGAGCCCGGCCTCGTCGAAGCGCCGCTTTTCGGCGATGCGCTCATCCATGATCTTCTCGAACTCGCCCGGCCCGAGCTCGCGCGTGAGCGACGTGACGCCGTTCTGCATCTTGAGCTGGCGGGCGGATTCGGCGTCCTTCTCGGACACTTCGGACATCACCGGCCATTTCCAGGCGATCATGCCCTCCCATCCGTCCGGAAGGGCGGACCTGATGATTCCAAGCCTCACGGCGCGGCGGATCGCGCAACGCGCCGCCCAGTCGCACACTTCGCGCTCAAGCTCCTTCTGCGCGTCGCGGAAGGTTTTCCAGGTCATTATCTGCTCGCCGCGATAGGCGGTGTACGACGTCTGCGCCTTGAGCGTGGAGTACACGCGGGCCAATCCGCGCGAACCGCCGACCATGCCCAGCACGAAGTCGACGTATGCGTCGAGCTTGTCGTTCGGGCGCTTGGTGTCGATGAGTTCGAGCTTGCGCCCGTACGGCATCTCCTGCGCCCGAAGTCCGATGTTCTTCAGGGCCTCGGTCTTCTCGACAGCGCGCACCTCGGGCGCCGCCTCGGCGTCCCTCTCGCCGTCGAAGCCGGTATCCGATCCGTCCGGCTCAACGTCGTCCACGGTGTGGATTATCTGCGCCACGAGCTGGGCGTTGAACTTGGCGGCAAGCGCCTCGCTCGACACGGTCTCGTGGAGGTCGATGAGGGAGATCAGCGCGGACGCGAGCGGCGAGACCGCGCGCCCCTGGTTGAAGCGCATCATGCAGCCGAGGCTGACCCAGTTCGGGTCCACGCCGTCCGCAAGCGGATCGAAGGAGAGCTTGAGGACGTTTCCGGGCGCGAACGTGGTGCGCCCGCGCTGTGCGGACGACACGAACGCGCCGCAGAACATCCCGAGCCGGTTGTACACGAACCCCTGCGACTGCGTGAAGCCCTTCGGCCAGAAGCGGGTGAAGTCCGCCACATCGGCGATCTCGTCGCCCTCGAATGCGCGGATGCGCCCGGTGCCGTCGCCGCCGGAAAGTATGCCGTCGTCGAACACGAGTATCACGTTGCCGCATATGTCCTTCGCGGTGAGCGCGGCCTTGAGAAGCCAGTTGAAGCCCTTGCGGAAGGTGAACTCCGCGCGCGGGGCCCAGGCGTGGTTGAAGTAGCGCATCACCTCGTCGGCGGCGGTCTTGTATGCGGCGGGAAACGCCGCGTGCAGCTTGCCGCCCTCCGATCCGACGACGTTCACGCACATCTGCCGGTTCTGCATGAGGAACGCCGGCGAGTTGCGGAGCATGTCGCGGAGGAGGTTCGTCAGCCGGAGCCGCTTCGCCGCAGGGAGCTGCCAGTCCTCGCCCTTCGTCTCCACCACGGCCTCGCGCCGCATCTGGTCGTGCTTCGCCGACACGGGTTCGTAGCCGAGCGCGAACGCCGCGCTTCCGCCACGGCGGGGCGCGGCGGCGCGGGCCGACCGGCCAAGGTTCATGATCTGTCTGAATGACGGCATCCGCATTGGCTCATCCGTTGAAGGTCAGGTTGATAGACTTCGGCACGGCGAGGCTTCCGCCGTTGCCGAGCCTGAAGTCTATGCGGGCGATCTCGCGGTCGATGAAGGTGATCTTGGCCTTGATCTCCGCGACCGAGCGGCTTGCGTACGACTGGGAGCCGCCCCCGGCGGAAACGGACGCCGAACTCGCGTCAACCGCAGACAGCTGATCGACAAGCGCGTTCCTGCGCCTCTCGAGTTCCTCCTTGCGGGCTATGGCATCATCCCTGGTCATCGGCGCAATGATAGCATTTTCCGTTGCGCCTTTGCGAGGCCGTAGAAAGGTTTTTACTGTATACAGTAATTATTTTCGGAAAACGGGCGGCGGCTTGCCCGGATCTGCGTTGCGCGGTGTCCGCACAGTGGACACGCAAGGTACGCATAGCTCATTCCGGGCTTCCGCTTCACCCGCTTCGACTGCACTACCCTGAACACCACCTCGCGACCGCATCCCGCGCACGTGTAGTTGCCCTCCGGCGGCAGCCGCTGCACCGCGTCACCATCCCTTGAATACATACCGCACCTTCTTCCTTGACTTTGCCGCCGCCATCACGTCCGCGGCGGCGACCTTCCCTATCGGGTCGAAGTCGCCGCGTATCGCTCCGAACGCCATGCACCCGGCATGCGTGTCGCCGTAGTGGTTCGCGCCCTTGACCTTCCATTTCCAGATGTCTCCATAGCGTATGTCCGAAACCTTCGACACAAGCTCCTCCGCCGCAACCTCCGTGGCGAACTCGTAGTGCATGAGCGGATCGTCGCCCCAGAACGACGATGACGAAGGCGACAGCGGCGGCGCAAGGAACGATGTCTGCGAAACTTCGCGCCAGTAGTCGGAGTTGAACGCCATGTAGCGCCCGTTGGCGGTTATCCACGTATGGCACTCCTCGGCGGCCCGGCATCCCTCCGTCGCCTTGGCCTTCTCGTGCAGGTTGCGGGAATAGTGCCGCGAATCGTAGCCCTTCGACCACACGGCGTGTACGCCGTCGATGCCGTCGATCTCGGCGCACACCACGGCAACCGTATCCGTCTGCCATCCGCCGTCGAAGCATATCGCCGACACCTTCGCCGACTCCCCATGCGCCGTCCGGAAACGGGTGGCGCGGATCGCCGCCGCCACCTCGCGCATCGCCGGCGCGAGGTAGTTCGGTATCGCGGCTATCGGCGTGCCCTCCGGATACAGCCGCCCATCGGCCGGATAACGCCCGTAGGCAAGCGTTGCGGCCACGCGGCCCGCGCCGAACGCCATGATCTCCCAGCGCAGCCCAACCACGTCGTTGACGTCGCAGAACGCCACGATTCCATGCCCGCACTGCTCCGGGACGATCCCGAATCCGCAGCCGTTGACATGGGCGGCAACCTTGTCGGCGCTCAGCCTGAACACGCCCTGCGCGTTCGCCGGACGCATCTGGCATTCCGCATAGAACGCCTTGGCCTTCATGACATGGAGACGGTTGAGCGCGTGCTGGTACGCGCTGACCTCCATCGAAGGGTCGAAGTCCCCATCGTCCATCATCTCCACGCCGCTCTCTATCTCCGCACGGTGCGCGACGTACCACGCCCTCGACCTCGTGAGCAGCACGTCATGCGCCGCATTGTCCCGGCGCAGTTCCTCGAGGTAGCGCGATATCCATTCCTTCGGCCCGAACTTCGCCACAAGCCCCTCGGTGGTGGTGAGCCATTCGCCGTGCCGCTCCTGGTCGGCGAAGCGCTCAGACACGTCGCCCGGCTCTATCGGGGTTGTGGCCATCACGGCGGCAAGCGTCTCGCCGACATCCCCCAGACCCTGTATCGCGCCCTGTATGCGGGCCTCGATCTTGTCCACGCGCTGGGCAGATGCGGCGTCGTCGTCCGTCTGCGGGTCGTCTATGAACACGAAATCGGGGCGCCGCGAGCCGATGTTGAGGCCACGGATCGCCTGGTCGGCCCCACGCGCCGCGATTATGCCGCCCGTATGCGCATAGCCGTCCAGCGTGGCAAAACGCTTGTACGAGAACCTGGCATTGTCGCAGATGTGCGTACGCACCCCCCGGTACGTCTGGAGGCGGCTGCGCTGCGGGGTCAGCCCAACGTCCGCAAGCGGCACGGCGAACTCCGGATAGTCGGCGGCGAAAAGCGGATCCTCCGTGCAGAACTGCCAGATCTCAGCCGTCACGATCTCCGCCATGGGACGGGTCGCCGACACGAAAAGCACGAACCGGCGAAATCCGTTCACCGATGACCATATGGCGGCGACCTTCAGCCACGAGGACTTCCCCTTGCCGCGTGGCCACCTCACGTGCCGGTTCCCGCCGTGGCGTATGGTCTCCTCGAGCGCGACCACGAACCCCATCATGCGCTTGGAAGGTTCGCGCTTGAGCATCTTGCCTGGACCGCAGCAGTACGTCATTCCGAACCGGAGCAGGGACTGCGCGGCGACTTCGCGCCGCTTCGGATCGGCCACGGGCGGGATCTCGCCGATCTCGCGTCCCTTGGCGCGGTGCGCCCTCGACCGCTCCGTGCTTGACTTCGGCTCCCTTGCGCCGCCCCATGACGTGCCACGGAGTAGTTCCCTTATCCTGTCGTCCCCGGAGCATTCCGCGACCTCCCGCGCCCTCGACACCAGGCCTTCCGCCACCGCTGGCGTCAGGCGCATCCCCTTGGCCGCATTCGCCGCTATCCCCTCGACCATCCGGCGCTGCACTTCCGCAGTTTGCGCCGCAAGCGCCTCAAGCGCCTTGGCGTCGGCGTCCGAACCCTCCACGGCCTCGATGACTTCGGGTATCAAGGCTTGAAGCTTCATGCGCCTGCACACGGTCGCCGCCGACATCGCAAGATCCTTCGCGACATCGGCCCGCGACCGGCCATCGGCCAGCATCCGCCGTATCTGGCGAAATTCGTCCATCGGTGCATTTCCGCAAGTTTTCATCGTTCCGAAATCCCCAGTGAAATATACGCCACATCACTATCCGTTGCACTCCGGCTTTCGCTCACCTTCGCCGATCGGGTCAAGACCATCGACCGAAACGGAAGTACCTACGCCGGGGGGGGTGCGCAAGGCGACTTCCGACAGGCTCCGCCGCCTTGCCTCCGCATATACGGACAACGCCGCACGGTTGTTCACGATGTCGGCCATCAGCCCTTGCGAGAACTTGCGCGTAAGGCTTCCGTCGTCGGCCTTGCGCTCGAACCAGCTTCGTTCGCCGCTGTGGACCATCCAGCCGCCTTCGTCAATGACCCGTCTGTGCAACGCCGCCCCACGATCATAGTCAGAACTCAAGATCCCCATAGCTTTCCATATCCCTTTCTTTTATCTCCTCTTCCACTAAAGAGGGGGAAACATCACACGCGCCCGCGCGCACAGGTGGGTTTGGTGGATTTAAAGTCCCGATTCCCGTAAACCCGCACGCGCCCGCGCCCTCCGCGCTTTTGGCAAAACGCCCTTCCAAATCCACCAAACCCACCACGGACGCGCCAAGCGTGGTGAGGCCATCGAAGCTGTACATGGTCTTACCCGTGACGATTCGCGGTTTGTCCATCCGAAACAGTACCGAAAGCTGTCGCTCGTACTTGCTGAGGGCCTTGCCAACCCGGCGGCTTGAGTATATCTGCGATGTCTTGGCGTCCCCATCTTCGCCCAGGTTGGCTACTATAAGCCCCGACATTTCGCCGGACGTTCCCGACCACTTCCAGCCATGCCCCTTCAGCACGGCAAGCAGTTCCCTGGTTATCACGTCATTCTGCAGCGGCAGCAGGGCCTTGTCGGCCTCTGCCGACCCCATGGCCTCGATGACATCGGCCACGCACCCCATTGCGCGTCCGATCCTTACGGAAAATTCGCCGTAGTCCGGATGCCGCCTGTTGACGCTCGCATCGACCGGCTCGGAATCCATGAGCGCCTTGGCCACCGTCCGGGCCATCCACGTCATGTAGTTGTCGCGGTTCTTCGCGATCTCCACCGACAGCTCCTTGTCCACGCTCGCCGACCGGTTGAGCGTAAGCGGTATGGTGATGAGCCGGTCGGCAAGCCCTCCGTTGCCTTCGGTCGAGAATATCGGATTGTTCGACGTCAGTATCAGCGAAGCGTTCGCCTTGAGGATGGACACGCCCTCCGTGGTGTACAGGGTACGCCGCTTTGTCTGCCCGTCCGTGGCGGCGTTCTGCAGCGTGTCCGATGCCCACTTGACTTTGGTGTCGAAATTGTCGAACACCTCAAGCTTGCCGTCGTTGACCGTAGTCCAGAACGCATCGAGTCCCTTGTCGCCGTCCTCGATCTGCTGCACAGAGAGATCAAGCGCACCATCCTGCCGGATACCGAGTATCTCCTTGATGCCTTTGGCCATCCGCGTCTTGCCAGACCCCGCGCCGCCCGTGATCAGTAGCGGCGGCTTGGTGGCGTGAGCCGCGAAGAGGTTCAAGACCCACAGCCGCACATTCATCGCCCCGTGCGCATCCGCGAAGCTCGCGCCGGTGAATATCCTGGCCGTGGCGAACGGGTCGACTCCGTCGCCATCCACGAGCCGCCATGGCGCGAGGGTCTTCCCACGAAGGAACACCACGCCATCGGTGCCGTTCTGCACCATTTCGCACTTTCCGCCCCTTATGCGGCACATCTCCGTGTCGCCGGAGGATATGTACACGGCATCGCCGCGCCTGTCCCACGAGTTGCTGGGCACCACGCCCCGCGAATACTCGTCGCTCACGGCAATCTGCTTCACGAGACCAAGGATCTTCGCGAGGTCGCCGCGCTTCGGCTCCACGTCCTCAAGCCTGGCGTTTTTGCCGATGAACGCGAAGAATTCATCGCTCATCACGCGCATCAGCCGGCAGTTGGCCTCGTCCCGGTCAAGGAACATGCATGTGTCGAAATCGCGATAGTCGCTGTGCCAAAAGAACGAGCCGCGCATGATGAGCCATAGCGCCGCGCTCCACGCCTTGAGCCGCACAGCGACTCCCTTCGGCAATTCCCCATTGGGTGACACCCGCGACACTTCTGCGACCGAATACGCGAAGATGATGCCCGGCGTCCATCCATACTTGAGCGACAGCTTGACCATCTTGCTCCCAATCTCGAAATCCACCACATAGCGACGGGAATCATCGCCGGGGGCGCGGGAGACGGGTGCGCCGAAACGCCCCATCTTGCCGGGCGCACCGGACGAGGCATCGCCCTCCGTGGGTGCCACCGATTCGCTCCCTTGCAGTGGTGACGGCCGAGCTTCGCCCGATTCGCCACCCGATCGAGTGGTGATGGCCGAGCTGTGATCGGACAATCCCCCAAACTCCCACTCCTCCGGCCATTCGCCCGCCTCGCGGATCGCCTCCGACATCGCATCCCTGTCCACGGCCAGCCCGGCGGCGCGGCGGGCCTCAGCCCATTCCGTGAAGTCCTTGACCGGCTTCCCGCCGACGGGCGGCATCGTGATGAGCCTGATGGGCCCGCCGTACCCGGCGGCGATCAGCTTGCGCCTCACGTCCCAGGCGTGCCGCTGGCCCCGCCAGTGCGGCACCATCTTCCCAGTATTCTGGTCGGGCTTCTCCTTCGGGTCGTTGTCCGCCACGATGAGGATGCCGCCCGATCCCCGAAACCACTTGACCCAGCCCTCCGGCCAGCCATGGCCCCACTTCATCGC
Source organism: Clostridium sp. CAG:138 (assembly GCA_963626295.1). Lineage (GTDB taxonomy): Bacteria > Verrucomicrobiota > Kiritimatiellia > RFP12 > UBA1067 > UBA1731. The sequence goes on along the minus strand of CAVFWS010000023.1, from coordinate 2,563 downwards.
CCCGCCGGGATTGCACGTCGCGACCATGCCGAGCGACTTCTCGAAGCTCTCCACGTCCTTCTCGCCCTCAAGGACCGCGATCTGCCGCCCCTTGCGCGACGCCTCCACGACGCGCGGCAGGCGGTACGGCAGCCGCGCGACCCCCGCCGCCGTGAGCCCATAGCTCCACCCGAACTTCGAGGCCGGGTCTGGCCGGCTGATTGTGAAGCTCTTGCTTCCGTCCGGCCTGGCGTAGCGGCTCACCCTGTACGCCACCTTGCCGGTCTCGTCCTGGTAGAGGTAGTCGCACACCCACTTGCCGTGGCCGCCGGATTTCTTCTTTCCATCGCCCTTCACCGTCCCCAGGGCGGCGCGTTCCGCCACACCGCCGTCGCCCGGTCCTTCGGCCACAGGTGCCGCAGGAGCGTCGCCGGCATCCTCGAACAGGTCGCGCATCCCGAGCCCAAGGGCCTCCACGACCGCCTGTGCGGTGCATCCGGCGTGGCAGTGCACCAGTATGCGCCCGTCGCGCTCGCTCACGCTGAGGCTGGGGTTCGAGTCGCCGTGCGCGGGACACCGAGCCATCCATCCCCCGGCGCACTCCGTCACGCCGTCGAGCCTCGAAAGCAGTTCACCGATCTTCACTTTCCGCCCCCTCCAATTGCCGATGGCCGAGCTGCCCCGGATTCGCCCTCACGCAGTGCCGATGTCCGATCTGCGATCGACCAATTGACCCGCTCCGCGCTCCACCCCGCAAGGTACTTCGGGGCGCAGCCCGCCTTGCGGTACGCGTGCCGCACGAGGCGCATCGCGGCCCTTCCGCTCCTTGCCATGCGGTACTCGTCGCGCAGGTGCGTCGATATCCGCCAAAGCCCAAGTCCATCCCGTTCCATGCCGACCCTCCCTTTTCTTCCAGTCAGAATGTCACTGTGCCCGTAAGCGTGGCCGCCACGATCCGGCCTCACGGCTGCGCATATTTCCGCAATCATTCCCCGCCCTCCAGAAGGATCTTCCCGTTGCTGGGGACCGAGAGGTACGCCGCGAGCTCGGCCCTTGCGCCCACCGATTTCTCCCACCCATTCAGCAGATAGATCGCGTCCGCCTGCCTCGCGGCCTCGCGCTCTATCGCCATGAGCGCGTCGAGCCTTTGCCAGTCGTTCCTTCCGTCGCTGTCCTCGCACGGCAGGATGCGCCCGAAGTCCACTGGATTGAGCGGTTGCCAGTCCTTGGAAAGCCTTTCGGCGGCGGCGTTGAACGCCTTCCGGTTGTCGTTCGGGAGGCCCCTCATCGGACCGGCAATGTATACCGTCGGCTTCATTCCGCACCTCCCGCCTTTTCGAGTACCTTGCGCCCATCCTTGACGAAGCATCCGTTGTCAACAAGCATGCATCCGTCGCCACCAACCGCAGCCAGACTACAGTTTTGGCACATCTCATCTACCACCTTGCGCAACGCCTCGTAGAGTTCGGGCGCGGCGGCGACGAGCGCGGCGTCGGCGTTGCGGTTCTTCCTTCCCGTATAGGACAGCACGTACCGTCCGTCCGCGTCGCAGATGCACGGACGGTAGCCGTCATCGCCGCTTAGCGCCGTCCACGGCGCGGGCGAGACGCCCAGCTCCTCAATCCTCTTCATTCCGTTTCCTCCTCTTCGTCGCTGTCGTTTCCGTTGCTGTTAGTGTTGACAAGAAATCCGTCCTCGTCCGCCTCCACCCCTTCCATGGGGCATGAGTCGCGCCACCCGTCGCGGCACAGCACCTCCCCCGTGTCGGGGTCGCGACGGCACCGTCCGTAGAACCTGCACCCGCTCATTCTCCGCCTCCCGCCTTATAGAGGGCGGCTTCCGCGTCCCAGAGCGCCCTGTAGAGTTTGTGTTCGGACTCATAACACGCCGCCGTGCCGCCGTCTTTGTAGCCGACCGCGCCACACGCCTCAATGAGGTTGCGCAACGCCTCGTAGAGTTCGGGCGCGGCGGCGACGAGCGCGGCGTCGGCGTTGCGGTTCTTCCTTCCCGTATAGGACAGCACGTACCGTCCGTCCGCGTCGCAGATGCACGGACGGTAGCCGTCATCGCCGCTTAGCGCCGTCCACGGCGCGGGCGAGACGCCCAGCTTGTCGAGCCGCTTCATTCCGCGCCCCCTTCCTTGGCCGCGACGGTCGCTGGCTTGCGTTTGCGGTCGCTATACTTTTCCACGGTCTGCCGCAGGGTGGTCTTCAACTTTCCGGCGGAGACTTCGATCTCGAAGCATCCGTCAGCAATCTCGCGGTATTCCGCCCCTTCAGGCCAAATCCCGCGCCAGACCGCTATGGCGTTTAGGTTTACGGCGGCGATGTGCGCCCGCCTCGCGATGTCCGCGAGGTCGCGCTCCACCTCGTTCAGCTCCGCCTCGATCTCCTGTCTTTCCATGTCCGTCTTTCCTTTCGTGTTTCCGTTTCGTTTCTCTCCAAGCTCCAAGCTTTAAGCTCCAAGCTCAAAGGCCTTGCCCGTCTCTCCGGGCCGCCACCGCTTGCAGGAAGTTTACGTCCTGTCGGTCAGGGACGGGCGCGCCGTCGTCGAAACGCCCCGCGCTCCTAAGGCCGCGGGACGC
>CAVFWS010000022.1:17360-20036 GCA_963626295.1 Clostridium sp. CAG:138 | reverse complement strand
GGATACGTGTGGGCATGAGTTCCGTTAGGGCGAGCCACACGCAGACGCCAGGACCAACCGCGTAGAAACCGATGAACATGAAGAAGAACACGGTCGCGAGAATACCCGTCGTCATCGACGCGGCGACCCAACCCTTCGAAATCGCGAGAAAGATCGAGCCGACACCGCAAAGTCCGACGATGATGCCGGAGGTGCCGATCTTGAGAAGGAACTTGCGCCCCTTCTTGTCGACGAGCGCACAGGCGACTATCGTCATCACGCAGTTCATGATCTTGATGGCGACATCGGACATGTTGGCGAACGCGCCCTGCATGCCGGTCTTCTGGAAGATCGTCACAGTGTAGTTGAGGACGGAGTTGATGCCTGTGGCCTGGTTGCACGCGAGAATGACGACCGCGAGAATAAAAGGAATGACGTACTTCTTCTGAAACAGCGAGTCGGTCGATGCCGCATTCTTCGCCTTCTCTGCTGCGGCGGCCTCGTCGGCGGCAATCATCTCGGAAAGAATCTCCTTCGCCTTCTCCTCGCCGTTGTTCGCGGCAAGCGATGCGAGCGCCTCGGCGCGACGGCCCTTGCGGTAGAGCCAGCGGGCGGATTCCTTGAGGCGAAACGCGCCGAAGAAGAGTATGAGACCCGGAATGCAGGAAATCAGGAAGATCAGCTGCCATGCATGCACCCATGAGGCGACCTCTGCCGCCGGCACCCAGCTCTTGATCATGTCGAAGGTGACCTTCTTCATGTCGGCGATCTGGTTGCCTTGCTTGTCAAGTTTGGCCTTGGGCTGGCCCTTTTCATCCAGCTCGTAAGCCGGGATCGTCTTGGCCGCATCCACCCAGATCAGGTTCCTGTTCGTGTCCGTCTTCTGTACGTACTCGATGATGCCGCTCTTGACCGCCTTCTCATTGACGACCTTCTTGGCATCACCGAAGAGGCAGGTGATCACGAAGCCGACTACCGCGACGAACACGAGGCCGATCGTCAGCAGCAGCTGGAACATGCCAGTACCCTTGCCGCGCGAATCTGCATCCAGACACTCGGCGAGGTACATCGGCACAATGACACCGAAGAGGCCCGCCGCCGCGCCCTGAAGCCCGCGACCGCCGACCATCATCCAGAAGTTGCCGCCCTCGTAGAAGCCCGAAGCGCAGATGACGGGAATAGAGACGAGGAAAAGGAGTGCGGAGACAACGATCATCTTCTTGCGACCGAACCACTCAGCAAGAAGTCCGGCGATCATCGAAGACGGAAGCGATCCCCAGAGAGCCATGCCGACGATCCACCCGATCTCGTTCTGGTCGAAGGTCGAAGTACGCTCGATGTACGGCAGCGCGGCGGCAATCACGCCGACGTCCACGCCGTAGAGAAGGCCGCCGAGGCCGGCCATTATAAGCAGAAACTTCGCGTAGCGTTTCACGTTGTCATTCATTCCTCTGTTCCTTTCATCCATCAATTTGACGATTCCGATTCAGACGACTCTTCCTTGGCGAACACCTTGGGGAACATCCGCTCCGCAAGCTTCTGGCAGTTCTCGAACTCCTCGACCGCCTTGTTCACGAGCTCCTCCACGCGGGCCGGCACGGTCGGCTCGTCCGGGAATAGCGTGCTCATCGTGAGCGCGGCGCCGAACATCAGGTTCGACCAGTCCTTCAGGCCCACCCGCGCCACCGAACGGTCCTGCACGAGGCCGATGATCATGTTGTTCAGCATCCCCGGCTGCTCGAAGTAGAACTTCCTCCACGCCACCTTCTCCGGCTTAGGCGCGACTGGGCGGTCCTTGAGCGACCTTGCGCGGGGCGTGGGACGCTGGAGCGTGAGCGACTCGGCGTCCGTGGCGGAGATCTTCGTCCCCTTCGGGTACTTGCCCATGGAGAACTCGAAGCCCTTGCCGCGCCTTATGAAATGGTCCTGGAGCATCTGCATGCACCGTATCTTGTGGATCTGGTCGTCGACGGCCTGCTTCCCCTCCCGGGTAAGCTTCTCGAAGCCGTTCGTCATGTCGCCCATCTGCCGCATGGCGAAGCCCCAGTCCAGTCGCCGGAGCTCCCTTGCGGCAAGGGAATCGTACTTCTCCTGCGCCTGGGCGATCTCTCCGTCGGCCTTCGCCTTGTACTCCTCCGCCGCCTTCCGCTTCGCCGCCTCCGCCGCCTCGGCCGCCGCCTTCTCGGCGGCGAGCTTCGCGGCGCGGGCGCGGGCGCGCTCGATCTGCTGCTTCGTGGTCGCGACGAGCGTCGGGGCCTTCTGCCTGATCGCGGCGGCCTTCTTGAGGGCCTGCTCGATCACCTTGAGGGACTTCATCGCCTCGTACTCCTCGACGAGGGCGACGGTCTGCTTCGCGAGGTTCTCCGCGGACGCGACGCTATCGACCGCCATGTTCAGGTCCTGCTCGCCCTTCTGGAGTATGAACATCATGCAGGCGTTCACCCGTATCTCGGCGGCGCGCAGGGTCCAGAGATCCGTCCAGAGCTGCTGGAACGCCTTCAGCTGGGTCGGGTACTCCACCTTCACCGCCTCCTTTGGCTCAGGGGCCGGCTTCGGCGGGGCCTTCGCGTCCTTGGCGTCGCCCTTCTTCGCGGCGGCCTTCGCGTCCTTCTTGGCGTCGGGCTTGGCGGCCTTCTTGTCCTTCGCGGCGTCCTTGCCGGCGGCCGGCTTCGCGGCGGCGGCCTTGGCCGGCGGCGC
>CAVFWS010000022.1:11410-17350 GCA_963626295.1 Clostridium sp. CAG:138 | reverse complement strand
GCGTTCGTGGCCGCAGGGGCGGCGGAGGCGGCGGGGGCGTTGGTCGCGACCGAGGCGCCTGCCGCCGCAGGTGCGCCGTTCGTCGCGGCGGGGACGGCGTTCGTCGCTGCCGACGCCGGAGCGGCCGCGCCTTCCCCGGACGGGGCGGACGCCGCCTCCTGCGCGGACGCGACCGCGCTCGCCAGCTTGGCTATCTTCTCCACCACCTTGTTCGAGTACGCGACGGCATCGACGTAGTCCTTCGTCTCCGGCGCGACGAGCACCGGCCTGCATGCGTCGCGGACCGCCGGGTCGAGCATGGCGAGGAACGCATCGGAGGACTTCCTCACCTCCGCCTCGGACTTCCTGCGCTGCTCCGAGACCAGCGCCGCGAACTCGGTGGCGCTCTTCATCGTCGCGCGGATGGCGACCTTTGCCTCGTCCGCCTTGGTGTTCATGAGCGCCATGCGCTCGCGCTCGGCCGCGGCCTTGGAGGACTGTATGTACCACACGAGCCCGCCGGCCACGAGCAGGAGAAGCACGACGACGCCGGCCGCGCCGAGCATGATCATCTTCCCGATGGTCATCGAGGGCTTCTCCTCCGGCGCATCCACGCCGCCGGCGGAGGTCTCCGCCGAACCCTCGGCGCCTTCGGCCGCCTCGCCGGCCAGCTCCCCTTCGGGGGACGCCGACTCTCCGCCGCCGCCTTCGGGGGCTCCCTCCGCATGGGCGGACTTCCTGAACATCCCCCGTCGCCGACCCTTCATCACAAGCCGCTTGCCGCCAGTAGCGGGGGCCGGCGTCTCGGACGCCTCCGGCTGCGGGGTCCCCTCACCGGCGGTGGCATCCGCCGCCGCCACGGCCGCAGCTGCGGCGGCCTTGTCGTCTATGGCCACGCCATCCGCGAGCGCGCGGTTTATGTCGCCGATGCACGCCTCCCACGTCGGGTAGCGGTCGATCGCCTCCCGCGCCATCATCCTGAGCAGTATCCTGTCCACGGACGCCGGGAGCCCCGGACGCACCTCGCTTGGCGGCTTGGGGTTCCCGAGGAAGCGCATCTTCACAACCTCGTTCGGGTCCTCGCCCTCGAACGGTGCGACCCCCGTGATCGCGTGGTAGATCGTCGCGCCGAGCGAATACATGTCGACGCGGAAGTCCACCGTGCCTTTCCTGACCTTCTCCGGGGCGATGTAGTACGGAGTACCCCATATCTCGTCGCCCTGGTTGTCGTCCTGCATCCCGGCGAGCCCGAAATCCACGATCTTCGCCGCGCCCGTGGAGTCGAAGAGGATGTTCTCCGGCTTGATGTCGCCATGCACGAGCCCCTGGTCCGCCGCGCAGGAGAGCCCCTCCGCCACCTGCTTGCACACGCGCATCACGCGGGTCGGGTCGATGCTCCTGCCGTGGACCTCCATGAGCCGGTAGAGCGAGCCGCCGCCCGCCATCTCCATGGCGATGTACGGCTGCCCGTCCACGATGTCGTACGAGTATATCTGGACGATGGACGGGTGGATGAGCTTCGCGGCGGCCTGCGCCTCGCGCCTGAAGCGCTCAAGGAACTGCGGATCCGCGCCGAGGGACTTCAGCATGACCTTCAGGGCGACCTGCCTGTCAAGCATCTTGTCCCTCGCGAGATACACGCCGCCCATGCCTCCATGGCCGAGCTCCCTCTCCACGATGAACCGCCCGAATTCGCACGGCGGCTTAAGCATCGTATCCTCGTTCTCGTCGCTCATAACTCTGTCTCCTTGCAAACTCCAGAATGCCCGTCACCTCACCGGACCGAAATGCCGGCTCGCAAACGGCCAGAACACGCCGGCGGCAACTCCGCGAAGGTTCTTCGCCGGCACCGTCCCCCAATACCTGCTGTCGTAGCTCGCGGGGCTGTTGTCGCCGCACGCGAAGTATTCGCCAGGCCCAAGCCTCACCTCGCCGGACACGCCAGACCTGTCCGCGCATGGCCCGGGATCGAACGGAGGGCAGTCCTTCGGCCTCACGGACTCCATCTTCACCCCGTTCACGACCAGGTACGGCTTCGCGATCCGCACGGTATCGCCGGGAGTCCCGCACATCCGCTTTATGTAATGCGTGCCCTGCACGAGGTTCCTGATGCCGGTCGTGGAGAATATCATCACGTCCCCGACGCGCGGATGGCGGAAGTTCCACAGCCAGCGGTTCACGAAAAGGAAATCCCCTATGCGGCGGTATCCGCACCAGATGCGCTCGCCGGCGACGACGTGGTCGCCATGGCCCTTCCCGCCGATGAGCCGCCCCGTGTTCTCGACGAAGGCGTCCGTGGGTATCTTTTCCGTGACGTCGGGCTTCGCCGCGACGCACACGATGAAGTGGCCGTTGTTGTCCGGCCGCACGACAAGCGTGCCCGAACACGGTGCGCGGAAATCGACGAACGTCTCGCCGGACACGAGCCACTTCAGCTGCCTGAGCACCGGGGTGCGGTCCCAGACCGTCGCGTCCTGCGGGTCCTTCCGCTCTGACCAGTTGCCGTAAAGCGTGGGGCGCATGGAGCCCGTTGGGATGTTGAACGGCTGGTAGAAGTATGCGCGGAACGCCATCGCCACGGATATGGAGACCACGAGGATGTCAAGCCACTCCCGCCCGGCGGCAAAGCTCTTCGGCGGGTCAAGCTCGCCAAGCAGCTCCGCGCAACGGTCGGCGTCCCTGCCGGCCCAGGCTGCGTTCAGCGCGGAAAACTGCACGGAGAACCGTCCCTCCCGATAGTCGGGAAGGTCCTCGTGCGACAGCACGAAGACCCTGGCGGCGGCGAGCGTCGCCCTCGCTTCCTTGCGCCGTCTGGCCTCACGTGAAAATGGAAGGTAAAACATTTCGCCTCATTATAGCGCAACGGGGCGGCGATTTCAAGGCGGAGTCACTTGCTGAACGCCGGGTTCATCCAGTTGCCCCTGTTGTAGAATATCTGCACGGGCTTGTCGCCGTCGGGATCGGCGTCCACGATGAAGAGCGCCTTGTCGCGGGAGGCCACGATGTGCCTGCCGTCCGCCGCCCATGACGGATCCTGCCAGGTGCCGGGGGACGTGACCATCCGCGCCGACGATTCGCCGCCGTTCGGCTCGGAGGCCATGATGCACCACTGGCCGGACTGGAGCGATGACCAGCAGAGCCTGCCGTTCGGCGCCCAGTCGGGATGCGTGTTCTGCCGCCCCTTCGTCGTGTAGCGCGTCGACTTGCGCGTGGCGACGTCGCAGATGTACACCTGCGGGTTGCGGGTCTGGTCGGAGACATAGGCGATCTTGCGGCCATCGGGGCTCCAGCATGGGCTGGACTCCACCGCCGCCGGCGTCTCCGTCATGCGCTTGATCCTGCGCGAGGCGAGGTCCATGATGTACAGCTCGGGATTCCCCTGATAGGAAAGGATGATCGCCACGGAACGCCCGTCTGGCGAGGCCGCCGCCCCAGACGCGCCGTTCTTGAAGAACCCGAGGCATTCGCGCCGCTCCGTCTCCACGTTTATCCTGTAGGAGAGCTGCTTCTCGTGGAGGAAGCCCGTGTAGTAGATGTCCTTCCCGTTGAATGCCCAGCGCGGGCCGATCGCCGCCCGGCCGTCGCTCGTTATCTGCCTCATGTCCCACCCGTCGGGATAGCACATGTATAGCTCCGCGTTGTCCGAGCCCTTGCGGTTCACGTAGGCGATGCGCTTCGTCGCGAAGCCCTTGCCGCCGTCGGTGAAGCCGCCAACCATCGCGTCGGACATCCTGCGCGCCGCCATCCGCGCGCCTGCCGCGTCGGAGAACGCCTCGCTTGACGAGACCGTGCGGCCTCGACCAGTCGCCGTGACCGTCCCTCCCGCCGTGCCAGCAACGGAGATCGAGCCTGACGGCGCGACCTTGAACCAGCCCGAAAGCTCCAGGTTCCTCTTCAGGGCCTTCACGTAGTCCGGGCTGCCGCCCACCTGCACCGAGACGGTGAGTTTCGTCGTGCCCTGCTTCTCGACGTTCACCTGCAGCGCGGAGGCGCTTGACGCCGCCGCCACGAGGCAGCACAGGAATCCAGCTCTGATCTTCATCTTTCCATCATTCCTTTCGTTTTGAGAATCAAACCGGCTCTCGCCAAGCCTCAGCTCACCCCACGCGTGGAGTTGCGGTAGAACTGGACGAGTTCCCTCACCTCGTCGAACTGCTCCACGTCGTTCTCCACCCTCTCGAGGGCCTGGGAACGGTTCAGACCCGAATGGTATATGAACCTGAAGGCCTCCTTGAGCGCGGATATCACGTCACGCGAAAAGCCGCGCCGCGTAAGGCCGACCACATTCGGCCCGATCACCTTCAGCGAACCCTCCACCATGTCGCCAAGCATGAACGGCGGGAAGTCCTGGCGGATCTTGGACATCCCCCCGACCATGGCGTGGCGCCCGACGCTGCAGAACTGGTGCGCCGCCGCGCACCCGCCTACGATGGACCAGTCCTGGAGATGCACGTCTCCGGCGAGCTGCACGGAGTTCGAGCAGATCACGTGGTCTCCGAGGATGACGCCGTGCGCGGCGTGGCAATACGCCATGAACAGGCAGTCGGAGCCTATCACGGTCTTCTCCCCGTCCTTGGTGCCGAGGTGCACCGTGGCGAACTCGCGGATGACCGTGCGGTCCCCGATCTCCACGTACGACACGGACCCCTCCTGGTACTTGAGGTCCTGCGTCTTCATGCCTACCAGGGCGTACGGGAATATCTGGCAGGACTCCCCGATCGTCGTGTGCCCGTCGATTATCGCGCCCTGCCCCACGGTCGTCCCCGCGCCGATCCTTGCGTTTGCGCCTATGGTCGCATAGGGCCCGACCTTCACGCCGTCGCCCAGCCGGGCCTCCCCGCTCACCATCGCCGTAGGGTGTATCTCTATCGCCATGCCAGGTTTCTCCTAAAGGTTCTTCGGTATGAGGTACGAGGCGAGCGCCAGGCACGCCAGCACCGGGATCCATATGAGGAACTCCGGCTGCGCCCGGAAGTTCTTCGAGAGGTTCGACATCAGTATCACGACAAGGTAGTACGAGAGCGCGACCGCGATGGAGATGGCCATTCCGATGGAGCTCTCCTTGCGCTGTGCGCGTATGCCGAGCGGAATGCCCACGAGGACAAAGCACACGGAGGCGAACGCGAACACCCACCTCTTCTGGAACTCGGTCTGGAGGTTGCTCAGATACCGCTTGGCGAGATACTTCTCGGTCCCCTTCCGGCTCGTCCCCTTCGCCTTTTCGACGGCCGCCTTCGCGCTCCCTATCGCCCCGAGCATCTCGAAGAAGCGGAAATCCTTTTCCTTGCGCCTGTACTTGGCGTCCTTCAGCGCATCCACGACCCTGTGCTGGTAGCGCGAAAGGCTTGCGCTTCCGGGATGCTGCTCGTCAAGCGGATCAACGGTGATGTCGTGCAGGTCAAGGCATATGTCCCGGCCCTCGCTCGTGACGAGCGCCTTCTTTGCCTTGATCTCCCGAACGAACTTCTTGTTGGAATAGTCTATCACGATGAGGTTGTGCAGCCAATTCCCCTCCTTGGACTCGAAGTATATCTTGGCCTTCGGGAAATCGTCTATCACCCGCCCCGGCTCGAGAAGCTCAAGCCCGGACCCCACCGAAATGCGCTTTGCGAGGTTGCGGCGCACCTCCCGTCCACGCGGGGCGATCTCGTTGTTTATGAAGAGGCCGAGCGCCGTCATCGCGACGGCGAACAGCATGGGGTAGCGCATCACGGAGAGGAGGTTCACGCCGCACGCGCGCATCGCCGCGATCTCGGAATCAGCGGACATCCTCGAGAATACGAGCACGGAAGACACGAGCAGCGCAAGCGGGATCGTCCACTGCATCGTCTCGGGGAAGCACACGAGCGCGAACCTGCCCACAAGCTCAAGCGGGATGCCGGAGAGTATGTAGCCGACGATCTGCACCATCAGGCTGATCGTCAGGACAAACGACAGCACGAGAAACGCCAGCAGGAAGGA
>CAVFWS010000022.1:0-11400 GCA_963626295.1 Clostridium sp. CAG:138 | reverse complement strand
TGGAAAACGACCCGAAGATATATCGATGGAGTGTCTTCATCAAATGCGGGGGATTGTACCAAATAAGGCCTCGCGAGGCAACCTTGGACGCCTCACCGCCGGATGCCGAGACGGCTGAAGGCGAGGTCTGTCGCCTGCCGCCCCTTCGGGGTACGCTCCAGATACCCTTCCATTATCAGGAACGGCTCATAGGCCTCCTCCACGGTGTCCGGCTCCTCCCCTACCGACACCGCGATGGTGGAGAGCCCGACAGGCCCGCCGCCGAACTTCACGCATATCGTCTCGAGGATCCTGACATCCATCTCGTCCAGCCCGTGCGGGTCGATCTCGAGCAGCTCGAGCGAATCCCTCGCCACGTTGCCGGTTATGCGGTTCCCCGCGCGGACCTGCGCATAGTCGCGCACCCTCCTCAGGAGGTTGTTCGCTATCCGCGGAGTGCCACGCGACCGGTGCGCTATCTCGGTCGCGCCAGCGTCATCGACGTCCACGCCGAGCCTTACGGCCGAACGCCTCACGATTTCGGCGAGGTCTTCGGGCACATAGTAGTCGAGGCGGTTCACGAGGCCGAACCGAGCGCGCAGCGGGGCGGCGATGAGCCCTATCCGCGTCGTCGCGCCCACAAGGGTGAAGCGCGGCAGCTCAAGCCGCACGCTGCGGGCGTTCGGACCCTGGTCGATCATGATGTCGATGGCGAAATCCTCCATCGCCGAGTAAAGGTACTCCTCCACCGTCTTCGCCATGCGGTGTATCTCGTCTATGAACACGATGTCGCCCGCCTCCAGGGACGTAAGCAGCCCCGCAAGGTCGGCCGGCTTCGTGAGCACCGGGCCCGAAGTCGTCTTCACCCTCACGCCCATCGCTTCGCCGAGAATGTACGAAAGCGTCGTCTTGCCGAGGCCGGGGGGGCCCGAAAACAGAACATGGTCAAGGGTCTCGCCACGCTCCTTTGCCGCCTGAACCGCCAGCATTAGCCTGTCGCGGATCTTCTGCTGGCCGACGAACTCGGCGAATTCGGAGGGCCTCAGGCGGTTGTCGAATGCCGCGTTCCGCCGATTCAGTGTCTCGCTTGTACGGGTAGTGTCCATGAATGGCCGGGAATTATACCACCAAGCCTATTCCTCCGCAATGCGCCAGGGATCGCAGTTCAGCCCGCAGAGCACCTTCGTGAGATCGAAGCGCAGGTCGCGGGACGGATCGGGCACAACGAGCACGGCGGCTATCTCCGCCGTCTCGGCGTTGCTCCACGAGCGGAACCGTATGCCGTCCGCCGCCGGGTATTCGGCCACGCGAATCGTCGGATACGGATACCCTGTGCCGGACTGCCAGGGGTAGTCCCACTTGAAGTTTGCCGGCCCGCCGGGACGCCCGAAGCGCGTACGCTTGTAGTTGCATCCGAGGTTGTGCGACGATCCGGCGTCCGTGGACTTCAGCCCCGGCCAGATCATCCTGAGGCACCGCGTGTCGTGGATCCCCATTTCGGGTGCGGGGCCGTCCGCGTTCATGAACCGGTTCAGGTTCAGCACGGCGTACTTCCCGGCGGGCAGCGGATCGAACCTGAACGCGACCTCCGCGCCATGGTTCGCCGGGAAAAGGCGTCCGCGCACCTGCGGACTCATCTCGTCCGGCTCCATGCGCCTCGCGCCGCCCGTCATCTCCGCATCCTTGGCGACGGCAAGGCGCACGCCCGTCCCCACAAGCACCGCAAGCGTCTTCTCCGCCCCGCCATCCACGATGGTCGCGGAGCAGAACCGCGCCTCGCCCTTCGCTGCGTCAGCCGAAAGGGTGAGCTTGCCGTCGGCGAGCGTTGCCCTGAGGCCTCCCGCGGTCTTCACCGTGGCGGATGGCGACGCCCCGATCACGTCAAGCGTCGGACGCTTCGCGGGGTCGAATGCGTAGAAAAGCGTCTCCGCGCCAAGCACGGCGCCGGACGACACCGCCGCCGGAATCGAGATGCGCCCTGCCGGCGTCCGGCCCTGCACCGTGACGCGGGCGCCGACGCCGGAGGTCGCCTTGAGCGTCAGCCTGTTGCCCCCCGCCTTCAGCCGGCCGGGGAATGTGCGCGGATTGAGCTGCACCTCGGTGGACGCGGTAAACTTTGCGACATCGCCTATCGGCGCCTTCACCCGCACGAGATAGGCGTAGCGCGCGCGCACCGCGTATCCTGCGGGGTTCGCGAGCGGACGGAACGTCTTGCCGTTGTCCGTGGAGATCTCGATCTCGGCGCTGGTCCCGTCCCGCCTGACCGCCGAATATCCCGCCTGCACGATCGGGTAGCCGCCGCCGTTCACGCGATAGCAGAACGAATCCGCGCCGATCTCGGTGAACGCCGGGTTGCCGGCGCCCGGCGCACCGCTGTAGCGGATGAACCCGCTCAGGTACTGCGGGAACGCCCGCTCCGTGCGCTGCAGGAAAACCTTCTCCGTGTTGGCATGGCAAAGACCTGTGGCGTCGGGACGGTACGGCGACTCGTAGCCGCGATACGGGCCTTTCTTCGACCGGACGACAAGGTCGTTGCAGTTGCCGTCGTTCACCTGCCACACGCGGAAGCTTTCGCCGGGATTCAGCGTGACGCCGATCTTTGGCACGCAGTCCGGCGTCTGCACCCAGTGCCCCCGGGTCGATTTGCGCGTGAAGCACTCCGGCCCGATCCCGAGGCGCGGGAATATCCCGCATTCGTTGTCGGCCTCCTCAAGTCCGGCGACCGTCTCGTTGTCCATCGCGGGGAAGAACTTTCGGAACGAGACATCGTATACGTGGTTCTTGCCGCCGTAGAAGACCTGCTGGAAGCTGTGCCCGTATCCGCCGGTCTGGACCGCCGGACACTTCGCCACCGAAACGAACAGGTTTGCCGCGAGGTTGTTGAGGGGGCCGCACTCGAAGCCGCAGTAGCCGTTTAACATGTACATCGCGTTGTATTCGACGTCGCGCGGCGTATCGCTCCCCGGCGGGAACATCGCGGTGTGGTTCATGAAGTAGTCCATCGACGACAGCACGAAGCCGAACAGCCTGTCGGCCTTTTCGCGCTCCGGCAGCGCGTCGAGGCGCAGGGTGTCCGCAAGGTCCCCGTAGCTGCGGGGATCGACGTCGCCGGCGTTGAGGACGATCGGATACGCCAGCGGAGATCCCGACACGTTCGATATCTCGACGAAATCCGTCGTGACCTTCTCCGGGCAGTCGAATTCGAACGACTCGCCCGGCTTGAGAAGCGCGGTCTTCCTGAAAGGACGCCTTGCGGTCTCGAAGTCCTCGGCCGTCGGGAGATTCGGGAAGTTGTCGCCGTCCAGCGCCACCGCGGGGTCATTCTCCGGCAGGATGCCTTTCGGCCAATACGGCACCGATTTCCCGCCGATGCGAAGGTCCCGCGCCTCGCGCCCGGCCCCAAGCGATCGGGTCGTGCCGGGTATCCACCCGATGCCGCCGCCCGACACGCCGTCAAAGCTGTCGTCAAAGGCGAACAATGCCCGCGTGTTCTCATCCACGCCGAACGACTTTGCGGGCGTGAAGGCGCCGCCGTAGCGTTTGCCCGTCGAGACGCGCAGAAGGTCTGCCGCCCCCTCGAAGAGCGGCCTCGTCGGGTCGATGTCCGCCCTTTTCCTTGCGCTCAGCCAGCTGGACCCGAGGTAGAACTCCAGCCCCCCCTCGTCGTTTGGATACTTGATCTCCGGATCCGCGAGATCCAGCGCCTGAAGCTTCGGCACGGGGAGATTCAGCACGCGACGGCCGTCCACGAACACCTCGGCCGCGTCGCCCGGCGTCCACTGCATCGCGAGATGGCACCACCTGCCCTTCGGGAGTTTCACGTCCGCGGAGCCCTTGTACACCGTATTGGTCCGATCCCTGAGAAGGATTTCCACCGTGCCCGGCTGCGGACGGTACGACAGCTCGAGCATCGCCCCCTTCCCGCCGATGCACATGTGCGCCCGGTAGCTCTGGTAGCACTGGAAGAGCGTGATCGGGCGGCACTTCGTCTCGCCCTTGTCCGTGTATGTCGTGGGCTTCCAGTCGCTCCTGAGCCACGACTCCACCGTCCCGGCCCCGGACGGGAAGAATACCTGGCGCTCATCGCGCAGCTGCACCGACTCGGCCCAGCTTGCCTGCGATCGCGTCTGATACCAGAACGCCTTCTCGTCCGCGCCGCCAAGGCGGATGGCGAGGTCGCCGGGTTCGCCGGAGACGCCGGCGGCGAAATTCGACTCGTCGTATCTCGGGAACGGCAGGAATTCCGCCGCGCGCAAAACCAGCGATCTCATCCGCAGGCGGGGCATCTGGTCGTTCGGGCTCGCGTTCGGCATCCCGTAGAGGTCATACGGCTTGGGCGACGCCCCAACCTTCATGAACAGCCGAACGGTCTTGGCTTCGGGATGGATCCTTCCGCGCTCGACGAACCTGAAGCTCCTGTCCGCAGGGAACATAAGGCTCGTCCATCGCCTGTCGACCACGGACTCCGGCAACGCTTTCCCGGCCGCGTCAAGCTGCTGGACGCGCAGCATGAGCCGGCAGCTCACCGGGGTCTCGTTTTCCAGTTCCGTCTCGAACCTCACGGAGCGTCCGTTAAGCCCCGGCGGCACGGCGATGTCGTATGTCGCCTCCGGCTCGCCCGGCGAACGGACGGCGAACGTGAGCGCGCCGCCATCAGCCTTGTCGATCTTCATCCTCGGCGTTGCGCCCCATCTGGCGGCGGACGCCAAAGCCCCGGCGAAGAGGTTGTCGGTCCGGTCCGGGTCGGCAACGGCGAGCGGCTTCTTGGAATCCACCCTGCAGACAAGCCCCGTCGTCCCCTGCGGGACCTTGAAGCGTAGGAACACGCATCCCTCCGTGCGCCCCGGAAGCGCAGTGACGTCCAATGCCTTGCGTCCGTTCCCTGAAAGTGCGCTGACCGCGAAGCCGGAGCCGGGCCTCACGCCGACGCGGGACACGAGCTTGTTGGTCGATACCTCGACCTCATACGGAAGCGTCGCGTCCCAACGCCTGTTCCACTCCAGCATGAACTCCTGGGCCGACTTGCCGCCCACCGCAGGCTTGGCGCGGCTCTGCGTCTCCGTCGGGAACGGGGCGCAGGGCCAGCAGGTCGAGCTGTCCCAGGGGTACACGGACATCTGGAGCAGGGCCGTCCTGTCGCCGGACCGGCTCGGATACTTCACGATCAGGCGGTTGCGTCCCGGCCGTGCAGGGATCTTCGAGGTCACGGACTTGAGCGGCAAACGTTCGCCGTTGAGGAACGCGACCGCCCCTTTCGTCCAGTTCGGGGCCGTGCACCGCAAGATGGTCACGGCATTGCTCGGCACGTCGAACTGCACCGCCGCCACCTCGCAGACCCGGTTCGCCCGCATGAGCCTCTGCTCTTTCTCGGTGTACGGACGCCGGCGCGGGGATGCGTTGTACCACGCCGCCCCCTCGAACGCGACGCGCTCCCATTGCCGCCCGCCAAGGGCCGGCAATGCGTCCGACCCGGCCGACGCGGCCAGCAGCGTCGCGTCGTCGGCGTCCAGCGCATCCATCGGCCCCGCGTGCCGGACCTCCTCCACAAGGTTCGGCGCGACCTTCGCGTCGGGCGTCTCGGCGGCAGCCCACAGGCGACGGCGCACGCCGCCAAGCGTGAAGTCCGCGGACGCCGCGTACGGCGAAGCGCCGGACGGAAGCGGCAGGTAGTGCGAGCCCGCGCCGCACGACAGCGTCCGCTCGACCGTCTCTCCCGGAGCCACGCGGCCGACCCGGAACGTCTGCCGCCGCGTCATCCACTGCGGTGCCAGATGCACCACGCACCAGACGTCCCTGATTGGCGCCTTGCCCCTGTTCGTGAACGCGACCCGAACCGTCCCGGACTTCAGGTCCGGCACAACCGAAAGGGATGCGTCCCTGGATTTGCGCGACACCTGCCTCACGTCGTCCGCGATCCAGGCGCCCGGCAGGGCGCAGCCGAGGTCTGCGAGCATCTGCACGATGCGGCGCGAGTACATCCCGCTGTACGACTTCTCAAGCGCCGCCGGGGGCGTCACGCGCGGGGCGACGTTGCGCCCGACCTTCACCTCCGCCGCGATCCTCGCGTCGAGGACCGTCCGGCACATCGCGTTCGCGGACATCCCCTCGAAGTCCTCGAGGTCGAAGGACGGCGCATCCCGCCGCCCGTCCCGCGCCGCGTCGTACGGACGCACCTGGGGCGGCAGTCCGAGGACTTCCCTCAGCGCGGACGGGTCTTCGCGGACATCCTTGACTTCAAGCTCTGGCGCGTTTGTCGCGCCGACGGGCTTGTGGCGCAGCCTGCCGATGCGTATGTTCTCCGCAATGAGCCTCTTCGGCGGCAATTCGGCGTCGCCAAGCACCTTCACGGCGAACCCGGCCTCGCCGCACACGACGTTGCGCACAAGGATGTTCGATATCGCGGTCGGCCACGTCTTCTCGGCCTTCTTCGTCAGCTCCTTCACGGGATTGCCGTCGTAGTACATCTCCGTCTCGAACACGGCCTGGCTCGCGGACACGCCCCTTATGTTCTCCATCCACACGTTCTCCACGAATGCTCCGCGCTTGGCGTTCGTCTTGACGAAGAGGAAACGCCAGCATTCCGCCTCGACGGTGCAGTCCGTCATGTAGATGTTCCGGATGCCTCCTGAAACTTCGCTTCCGATGGCGAGGAGAGTATGGCCGTGGACCGCGCGGCAATTGCGGATCACCACGTTCTGCGTGGGGATGTTGCGCTTGCGCCCGGCCTCGTTGAACCCGCTCTTGATCGTGTACGTGTCGTCCGTCTGGTCGAGCGAGCAGTCCTCGATCAGCGCCCGGTTGCAGGATTCGAGGTCGAGTCCGTCGGTGTTCGGTCCGGTGCAGACCGAATCGACGCCGCGCATCACGATGTCCTCGCACACGCGGAAGTGCATCGTCCATGCGGGCGAACCGCGCACCTTGACGCCCTCCACGCGCACGTTCCTGCACCGTTCGAAGTGCATCACCTGCGGACGGGGAAATCCCTTCTGCGGATTGACCATGAAATTGTCGTGCCAGTACGCCACGTCGCTCAGGATCGTGCCGCCGCCCATCACCGCGACGTTCGTGCAGGCGTTCGCCCCGATCAGGGCCTGATGCGTCATCGTTGGCCGTCCGTCCGGCCTGAGCGGCGCGCGCATCACGACCACCGGATCGTCCGGAAAATGGAGCGTCGCCCCCTTCTCCACGACGAGCGCGACGTCGCTCTTCAGCCGGAACGCGCCCGAGAGCCATTCGCCGGGCGGCAGGACGACCCGTCCGCCGCCGGCCTTCGACGCCGCGTCGATCGCCGCCTCGATCGCCTCGGTGACGGGCTTTCCGTCCTCCTTCGCCCCATACGCGGTGATGGGGAAGTCGCGGGCTGGCGGCGTCCATTCGGCGACGGTGAGCGGAAACGGCGCGCCCTCGACGACGAGAGGCCGCACCTCGGCGCGGACGCCAGTGGCCGCCATGCAGAGGCAGGCGGACAGGAAACCAAGGCACATCAGCGAATCTCTGTTAAGCATAACTCTCCTCATGGATATTTTCGATTTACGATTTACGATTTTTCGATTTGCGATTGCATTTGGGGATTTAGGTATTTGGTGATTTGGGTTTTTGCCGTGTAGAGATGTAGAAATGTAGAGGCAGCAGGTAGTTGGGGTTTAGGATTTAGGATTTAGGATTTACGATTTTTCGATTTGCGATTGCATTTAGCCATTTGGTCATTTTATGATTTACCGTAGCGTCGTGGCGGCGATTTCATCGAAATCGCCCTACCAAATCTTCAAATGCTTAAATCCTCAAATGCAATCGCAAATCGAAAAATCGTAAATCCTAAATCCTAAATCCTAAATCCCACTACCTCACGCTCAACACCAGGCCCGTCAGGCGCGCGCTGACCTTGCCGCCGTTCGGGAAGTGCGACGCATAGCGCGTGAACGTCGCGCCCGAGGAGGCGTTCCCGTACGTGCCCGCCGAGAGCCTGTTGCCATCGGAATCGTAGATGGCGGCGAAGGTGTGGGAAACCCCAGCCGGGATGTCGATCTGCCAGTCGTCGCCGTCCGCGCCGAGGTGGAGCACCGCGGCCTTTCCGTTGAAATGCGTCCCATTGGCGAGCCTGAGCGTGCCAGAGCCGGACACCGTCACGTTCGTGCCGTTCATCCACGAGCCCTTCTCGGCGAATTCGAGCGCACCGGCCGTGACCGCGAGGTCGCCGCACGAGGCAAGCGCGTTCGTGACCGTGAGCGTTCCGACGCCCGCCTGGCAAAGCCCCACGCCGCCCGTCACCTGGCCAGAGACGTAGCGGTAGCCATCCGGGTCGCCATCGACCCAGCCCTTCAGCACGTCGACCCGCGCCGGCCATTCGCCCGTGAGCACACCGCGCTTCAGCACCGCCAGCTTCGAGCACCGCTGCACCGTCCCCCGGAGGTCCCACGTGTAGGTTCCGTTCGCGAGGGCCTCGCAGCTGGCGACGGTCCCGCCCTTCCCTCCGATCTGCACGTAGGCGTTCGTGAACGCCTCGTCGATCGCGAAGGCGTTGTCTACGGCCATCTCGACCGTGACGGCGCCGTAGTCGTTGTAGCCGATGTCGAGGTAGTTGACGACGTTGCCGGCGACCTCGAAGACGACGCGGCCCTCGTTCGGGTTGAATCCCGCCGACGCCTGGCAGTCCACCGGCCTGTCGCGGATCACAAGCGTGCCGGGGCCGAACTTGCGGAACGAGTGGACGCCGAGAAGGCCGCCGGAGAGGACGAGTTCCGCATTCTTCTCGACGCATATGGTCTCCCAGGAGTAGTCCCTGTAGCGGACGTAGCCCGAGATCTCGTTCGTCGTCCCGGCGGCGGCGGTGATGCCCGGCACCCCCATCTTGTTCGCGATGAACACGGACTTGCCGACCGTCGCGTTCTCCAGGAGAATGCCGTACGGCTGCCCTGCCTTCGCGCCGGTAGACGTCAGGTTGACGCTGATCGCCTTCGCGTCAAAGTCCGCCGGGGAACCCGTGTAGGCGTCGTCCGGGTTCCTGAACGCGCCCGAGATCCGCACGAGGCTCGTCGTGACCATCAGCGACCCAGCGAACACGTTCGTGCCCTCGAACGCGACGCGCCCCGTCACGTTCGCGGCGGCGTCCCGCCCGTCGACCGTCAGCGCATGGAGCCCCACATCGTCCGCCGTCTCGCGGAGCGCATTGCGGATGACGAGCGTCTGGTTCGTGTCGGCGTGGAGCGTCAGGTCGCCGGCCACCTTGATCGGGTTGTCTATCACGTATGTGTGCGCCGTCGCGGCGAGGTCGTTCGTGATCGCGGAGATGTGCGGGCCGACCGTAATCGCGTTGGCGGGTTCGCTGCGCGAGAGCGTGAAGCCCGCCTCGCCATCCGCCGCCCGGAACAGGATCTCGTGCACCGCGACATCGGAATCGACGGTCGCCGCCGACCCGGACTTCGCGAAGACGGCGGCAAACGAGCCGTACTTGAGGTCGACCTGAGGATCGTCCCAGTTGCCGACGTCCGTCAGCGTCTCCGACTTCGCCCCGGTCCAGTCGGCCTGCCGCGCCTCGCCGCCCGAGACGACGATCGAGCCGCCCGTCAGGTTCGGCAGCGTCTCCGGCGCGAAGCGTCCGACGGTGTATGTCTGCCCGTTCACGGTGAGGGACTTCACGGCCAGCACAGATCCACTCGGCAGGGCGAGCGTCGCGCCATCGCCGATCGAGACCGTCTCGAGCGCCGAGGCGAAGGGGCAGACCGATGCGCCCGAGGCGTCGAAGTCGCCGTTGACAACAAGGGACTTCACCGACTCGAATGCCGGATTCGCCGCCGTCGACCCGCAGAGGACCTTCGCCCCCGCCGCGACCGTGAGGGACGGCGTCTTGGTGAAGCGCGCCGTGCCGGCAAGCGCGAGCGTCCCGGCGCGGATCTCCGTCGCGCCCGTGAAGGCGCTGGCGTGCTGCGTGAACGTCTGCGTGAACGAGGGATGCTCCGCCGCGTCCATGACGAGCGACACGGCGCCCGCGAGCGGCGCGTAGGTCACGAGGTCTTCGCTCCCGCCCGTCACCGTCAGCGTCGCCGCCGCGGACGAATAGACGCAGTAGGTGTTGCCGTTCTTCCCCACGCCCGAATGGGTATAGCAGCCGTTCCATCCACTCCTCCCCTTCCCCCAAATGTGCTGGGAAAGCCCGGCGACCGTCTGGTCGAAGCCGGCGAGGTTGACGCTTGCAAGGCCGTACACGGGGGTGCCGGAACTCTGCCGCCATGTCACCTTCGCGCCGCCAAGGACGTTCGCGGCGCCGCACGCGACGGTGTTGTTGCAGACCACAAGCTCGCCGATCCTGTTCTCCGGGCTTTTCAGGACGAGCGAGCCGCCGCCGGACCAGGCCTCGCCGCCGCTCAGGAGCGCGGCCGTGATTGCGCCGTTCGCCGTCATCGTACCGTAGAGGTTGAGGTAGACGCCCATGCCCACCGCGTTTATCCTGCCGTCGAAGACAGTCGACGGTCCGCCGTTGGATGGGTTGGACGTGCTGACCGGGTTGTGGCGAAGGCGGAACGCGCGCGTCGCCGTGACGTCGCCCGTGAGCCTCGTGTCCTTGTAGAAGATCACGTTGTATTTCCCGTCGCCGTTGCCGTCAGTGCCACCGTACCCGACGTCCGTGTCGCCCGTGAAGGAGAGGGCGTTGGCGAATGCCGCGAAGCCGTCCGCCGCCGTCGCCGCTGCCTTGAACGCGAGCGTGGCGGATGCGTCCGAGGCCGTCGCCGCGCCGGAGCCGAGGGACCCCTCCGCCGAGACGGTCAGCGTGCCGGCCGAGACGGTCGCGCCGCCAGTGAAATCGTTTCCGGAGTTGGAGAGCAGGAGTTCGCCCTCACCCGTCTTCAGTATCGACCCCGAACCGGTGATCCGCTCCGCAACGGAAACGGCACTGCCGCTCGCCACCGCATACTCGGTCTCGCCCGTCAGGGTGATGTCCGCAGCGGCGACGGACAGAGCCGTGCACGCGAGTACAAGCGCTATGGTTGAAATCAATCTGGTCATCATCATTTTCATGGCTTCTCCTTACAATTAGGGTCAACGTGCGTAATGATACCATTATCATTTTTTTTTTCAACACAAAAGCGATCGGGCGCGAAGTAATTCGCCGCCCGCGCGATCACGTCTCGACCGCCCGCGCAAAGGCATGCGCGGTCAACAGCACCGAAACCATCGCCCTCGGGAAGCACCTTCTGGAGCCTGACAGCTCCACATAGTCAAGCCCCGATATCCCGTAGATAAGGTGAGGGTTGCGCCGGACGGCGACGAAAGGCAAGTCATCCGACCTCTTCGACCTTCGAGGCGACGATGGTGCGCTTCGCCTTCGAGAACGCGAGGCCGATGAGCGTGAGGGTCTTGCCGTTGCCGGCGAACTTGTCGGCGTAGTGGTTCGCCTTGATCTGGCGGATCGCCGAGACGGCCGTC
>CAVFWS010000021.1:14009-20923 GCA_963626295.1 Clostridium sp. CAG:138 | reverse complement strand
CGTCGTTGAGGGCGTCGAAGTTGCGGATCGAGCTCATGCCGTGCTTCTTGAACATCTCGGCGTGGAGCTTGATCATGTCGGAGCTCTGGCTCTCAAGGCCGACGACGTTCACGCCGCGGGAGAGCGTCTGAAGATCGGCCTCCGGGGCCGCCTTGCGGAACTTGTCCATGACGTCGAAGGCATCTTCCTGACAGTAGAAGTAGCAGCTCTGGAACCGGGCGCCGCCGCCCGCCTCGAACCAGCGGACGCCAGCCGCGTAAGCCTCCTCCACGCACGGGAGGAAATCCTTGGAGAGAACTCGTGCGCCGACGACGGACTGGAAGCCGTCGCGGAACGCGGTTAGCATGTACTTTACCGTTTTCTTGTTAGCCATAATTACTCCTGGTTGTTAAGCTGGACTATGCCGCGCCCTCAGCCCTTGAGCGCGACGGCGACCGCAAGCGCGACATCCGCGTCATCGCTGGAGACGGCCTTCTTGGGGGACTTCTTCGGGGCATCCTGCGGAAGGATGGAGTCGAACTTCGCGACAAACACGGACGACAGATTCGTGATCCAAATCATAACCGCAAGAAACAAGTACACAATGCCCATTCCCGCGACCATCAGAACTATTCCCTGACCAAGCAAACCCATTGTTTTTCTCCTTTAAAAATTGCGCGAAAGTATATCAAACCGCAATCCGATTTTCAAGCGGCAAATTCCTCTCGCAAAACTATTCACTTTCATCGTCCAGGTTCGCCCGATCTCCACGCCCATTCCCCGCCCCACGCCCCCATTAGTGACGCATTGCCACAGGCTGATTCGGAATCGTTGCAATCATCTGCGAAAAATGATATACTCAATGCGTTTTTTAACCTCTACAGGAGCGTCTTGTGAGCGCGAACACATCTGCCTACGCCGCTGCCGGCGTGAATATCGACAACAAAATGAGTGCATTGAAGGCCATCAAGGCGATGGTTGGATCGACGAAAACGGCCAACGTGGCTGGGGGAATCGGATCGTTTGGCGGTCTGTGCAGGCTTCCCGCAGGACTGAAGGACCCGATGCTGGTGGCGTCCACGGATGGCGTCGGCACAAAGCTCAAGATCGCCTGCATGGTGAAGAAGCACGATACGGTCGGCCAGGATATCGTGAACCACTGCGTGAACGACATACTCGTGCAGGGCGCAAGGCCGCTCTTCTTCATGGACTACGTAGGCACGTCGAAATTCGATGGGGCAGTATTCAGGCAGATCGTCTCTGGCCTCTGCAAGGCCTGCAAGGAGAACGGCATGGCGCTTCTCGGCGGCGAGACTGCCGAGCTTCCCGGCCTCTATCCCTCCGGCGAATACGACCTCACCGGAACGATCGTCGGCACGGTGTCCAAGAAGGCCGTGATAACGGGCCAGTCGATACGCGCCGGAGACGTGATAGTCGGTCTCCCCGCAGACGGCCTCCAGACAAACGGCTTCTCGCTCGCCCGCCGCGTGTTCTTCGACATCTGCGGCATGTCCCCTTCCGACAAGCTGCCCGGCACGAACCAGACGATCGGCTCCGCGCTGCTCACGGTCCACAAGAGCTTCCTCAAGCCGGTCACCCACCTTCTTGACGCCAAGGTGAAGATCAGCGGCATGGCCCACATAACGGGAGGCGGATTCCCGGACAACATTCCGCGCGTGCTGCCGGACGCCGTGTTTGCCGAAATAGACCGCTCCACGTGGGAGCCGCCGACGGTATTCAAGTTCATCGAACGCCAAGGCAAGGTTGACCACGACGAGATGTACCGCGTGTTCAACATGGGAGTGGGCTATGTGCTGATAATGCCAAAGGCCTCCCTGAAGCGCATGGCGACCATCTTCAAGAACATGCGCCAGAAATGGTATCAGATTGGCGTAATCCGCGCCCGCAAGGGCAACGGTCCCCAGGTCGTCTACTCGAAGTAAGGCAGGCATGAACAGGGCTCTCGTCACAGGCGGCAGCGGATTTCTTGGTTCGAACCTCTGCCGCAGGCTCATTTCCGACGGATTTGAGGTCGTGGCGCTGGACAACATGTACACCGGGTCTCGGCGGAATGTCGAAGACCTGCTGTCCAACCGCTCGTTCAGGCTCGTGGAGGGCGATGTGGTGGACTTCGCCACGGGCGAGTCCTTCGACCAGATATACAATCTTGCGTGCCCGGCATCCCCAGTCCACTATCAGGCCCGCCCGCTGTTCACAACCCGCACATCGGTGCTTGGCGCGCTCAACATGCTTGGGCTCGCCAAGCGTTGCGGAGCGAAGATGCTCCATGCCTCGACAAGCGAAATCTACGGGGATCCCCTGGTCCACCCTCAGGTGGAGACGTACTGGGGAAACGTGAACACGATCGGGATCAGGTCTTGCTACGATGAGGGCAAGCGCTGCGCCGAGACGCTGTGTGCGGACTACGTACGCGAGTTCGGGACCGATGTGCGAATGGTCCGGATATTCAACACGTACGGTCCGGCGATGCACCCGCAGGATGGGCGCGTGATATCAAACTTCATCATGCAGGCCCTGCGCGGGGAGGACATCACGATCTTCGGCGACGGCTCGCAGACGAGATCCTTCCAGTACTGCGACGACCTCATCGAGGCCTTCCGCCGCTACATGGAGATGCCGCAGGGTGAGGTCAGGGCCTTCTTTGCCGGGAAAGGGTTCTCTATCCCCGTCATCAACACGGGAAACCCGGCGGAGTACACAATCCGTGAGCTGGCCAGGGAGATCCTCGGGCAAATACCCGAATCGAAATCGAAGCTTGTCGTAAAGCCCTTGCCGTCCGACGATCCAAAGCGCCGCAAGCCAGACATCACGCTTGCGAAGGAACTGCTGGGATGGGAGCCCAAGGTGCCGCTTAGCGAAGGTCTGGCGAGGACGATCGAATACTTCCGTTCGCTCTGAAGGCGCTGCCGCGCATTTCGCCGCATCGGCCCTTACGCGGCAGCACAGGGCGCATCAGGCCTACAGATCCTCAATGGGGATCTTCCTTGTCGCCCCCGGGATATCCGCGACAAAGCGCGGCAGGGCCAGTCCGCCTATGCGCTCCGCGCATTCGGAGGCTATCTCCTTAGCCCTCTCAAGCGGCACCCGGAAATGCTCCACACCCGCGATCGGGTCGCACTGGAACACGTAGTACGGACGCACCCTCGCGCGCTGCAAGGCACGGAAGAGTTCCAGCATGGCGTCCGCCGAATCGTTGACGTTCGCCAGAAGCACCGTCTGGCAGGACACCGGGATTCCCGCATCCACCAGCTTTCCGCAAGCCGCGACAGCCTCGTCGGTCAACTCGCCAACGCAATTGAACTGCGTGTTCACCCACACCTTCCCGCATAGCCTGAGCCGCGCCGCAAGGGCATCGGTGATGCGCACCGGGTTTACGCATGGCGCACGTGTGCAAAGCCTGACAACGTCAACCTGACCTATGCCGGCAAACGCCTCGATGAAGCGGATCACCTCACCGTCCGGCAAGACAAGCGGATCGCCGCCCGATATGAGCACATCGCGCACCATCGGATGTGCCTTCACGTAGTCCACGCAGTTCTGGAGTTCCTCGTCCGTGCGGACCACCTCGGCGGACGAGAGCAGCCCCTTGCGGGTGCAATGGCGGCAGTTCATGAAGCAGCTGTCGCTCGCCATCACAAGCACGCGATCCTCGAATCTCTGCTTCAGACCGTACACGCCTGCGGCCACGCCGGTCTCGCCGAACGGATCGGCATCGTATCCGCCGTCATCCTGCTCGCGCGCATCCGGCTCAAGCTGCCTCCTGAAAGGATCGCAGGTCTCCGCGAGCCTTTCGGCGTAGGGGCAGGCGTGTCTCGGGAACATCGTCACGGGTAGTCTGCCGGAACGGTCAATATCTCGCAGCCATCGTCGGTGATGGCAACGGTGTGTTCCCAGTGGGCGGCAAGCGAATGGTCTTTCGTGATGACGGTCCACCCGTTGTCCCTGTCCACATAGGTCTTCGCCCCGGCCTTGGTCATCGTGATCATGGGCTCTATCGCGATCGTCATTCCGGGCTTTAGCACAAGCTTCGTCCCCGGCCTTCCGAAATTGGGCACTTCGGGATCCTCGTGCACATCCCGACCAACGCCATGCCCAATCCAATCCCTGACGACACCGAATCCGGCCTCTTCCGCAACACACTGGATTGCATAGCCCACGTCCCCAAGGTGCACCCCCGGCCCACAGGCGGCAATCCCCGCGGCGAGGCATTTCCTGGTCGTCTCGACAAGGCGTATCACCTCCGGATCCGTGACGCCCACCATTACGGTGCGGCTCGTATCGCCATTGTATCCGTTGCAGCGTATGCCAACATCGGTCTTCACGATATCGCCAGGCTGTATGATGCGATCGCCTGGGATCCCGTGTATGACCTCGTCGTTCACGCTCACGCAGATGCGCCCAGGGAAGCCTTCGTACCGATAGAAGCTGGCGGCCACATTCCTCTCGGCACAGTACCGGCGCACGATCTCGTCAATGTCGCGAGTGCGCATTCCCGGCATCACGGCATGAGCGCAAAGGTCCCTCACCTCTGCGCTCATGCGGCAGGCAGCCCGCATCCTGTCGAGCTGCTCTTTTGTCTTTATGTCGACTTTCACATTGCTGCCTTGAATGCCGCCGCATTCCTTTCGGGACCGCGATCGCCGTCAATGACGCGCAGCAGACCCTTGGCCTTGTAGTATGCGATCAGCGGCTCGGTCTGCTGGTGGTACACGACGAGACGATCCTTCACGGTCTCCGGGTTGTCGTCCTTGCGGATGACGAGATCGGAACCGCAGTGGTCGCACTTGCCCTCGACCTTTGGCGGAAGCGCCTTCACATGGTACCCGGCCTTGCACTTGGGGCAAGTCCTGCGTCCAGCGATTCGATCCTGTATGATGGAATCCGGAACGTCCAGCAGCACTACGGAGCGGATCTCCGCACCCGTCTTGTCAAGGATCTCCGCCTGCGCCACATTGCGCGGGAATCCGTCGAGAAGCATCGTCACATCGCCGGCGGATTCGGCGATCACGTCCTTGATCATGGTCGCGATCAGTTCATCGGGGACGAGCTTGCCCGCCTCCATGTAGTCCTTGGCCGCCTTCCCCGCATCTGTGCCCTTCGCAACCGCGCCGCGAAGGAGATCGCCAGACGAGACATGCTTGAGCCTTGCGTCCTCGGCCGCAAGCTTCGCCGCGACCGTACCCTTGCCCGAACCCGGAGCACCCAGAAGAATGACAATATTCATAATGCGGCATATTATACCAAAAAGCGGACACATTGATCTGTCCAGTTTTTGCTATAATCGCAGTCCGTGGCAACGATTCTACATGTCGACATGGACGCATTCTTCGCGTCTGTCGAGCAGCTGCACCATCCCGAATGGCGCGGCAAGCCGCTCATTGTCGGGGCCGGCCCCCACGAACGCGGCGTCGTCTCCACGTGTTCGTACGAGGCCCGAGCGTTTGGCGTACGCTCCGCGATGCCATCGCGTACCGCATACGAGAGGTGTCCGCAGGCGATCTTCACGCCGCCGAACATGGAACTGTACAGGGAGGTCTCAAGACGCGCATTCGAGATCTTTTCGCACTACTCGCCGTATATCGAGGAAGTGAGCATAGACGAGGCCTTCCTTGACGTGAGCGGCACTCTCCACCTCTTCGGCAACGACCCCAAGCGCCTCGGGGAGTCGCTCAGGAAGGAAGTGCGCGAGGGATGCGGCGTCACCTGTTCCGTCGGCATAGCTCCAAACCGTCTGCTGGCCAAGATCGGGTCGGAGGAAAGCAAGCCGGACGGGCTGACGGTACTGCCCTTCTCGCCACCGGAGATCGCGGCATTCCTCGCCCCAAAGCCCATCGGCGTATTATGGGGCGTAGGCAAAAAGACGATATCGGCACTGAGGCCCTACGGGATATTGAAATGCGGAGACCTCCAGCGGATGCGGCCGAACGCCGTCGTCCCCCAATCGCTCATCGACCTCGCGTGCGGACGTTCCGAGGAATTCGTCCACTGGGAGGACAGGGACGAAAAGTCCGTGTCGCGGGAACACACGTTCGGAGAGGACGAATCCAGGCGCACAGAAGTGCGCGCGAAGCTGCTGGAACTCGTGGGGGAGGTCGGGTACCGTTTTCGCCGCACGCCCCGCTGGGCCACCACCGCCAGGCTGAAGATTCGCAACGCCGCATTCGAGACCCGCCTCAGGCAGATCCCTTTCGAGCGGCCTGCCTGCGACGACACCTCGTTCCGCAAGGCGGCCTTGGCGCTCTTCGACGCCGAATGGCCAGACGGCGCGGAATCGCATGGCGCGGTGCGCCTCATCGGGTTCGGAGTGACCAACTTTCGCAAGACGCCGGACGGCGACCAGCCAATGCTTTTCGGCGCACCCGAGGATGCTGCAAGGGAAAAGCGCGAACGGCTATCCCGCGCCCTCGACAGCCTGAGGCAACGAGGCCTCATCGGGCACGGGCGGACTCGGCCACGCTGATCACGTCCGCGGGCGAACGCGCCTCGTCGCCGTCGCGGAGAATGGGTCTTCCGGCCAGTAGTGCCGCGGGTAGCGGCCACGCATATCCTTGCGGACAATCGGATAGCCCTCCCTCCAGAAGTTTGCGAGATCGGACGTCACCTGGATCGGACGCTGTGCCGGCGAAAGCAGCCTCATGACCACCGGCACCTTGCCGCCCGCTATCTTCGGGGCATCCATCATGCCAAAGCATTCCTGCAGCCTCACTTCGCAAAACGGCCTGTCCTCCTCGTACCGGATCCCTATCTCCGATCCGGAAGGCACGGCCATTGACGCCGGGGCAAGCGCATTCAGTTCCCGGCGGTCATGGCCACCGGACGACAGCGCAAAGTCAAGCACCGAATGCATGTCGAGCCTTTCAAGATGCGCCCACCGAGACATTCCGGAGACGAATCCCGGAAGCCAGCCCTCAAGG
>CAVFWS010000021.1:0-13974 GCA_963626295.1 Clostridium sp. CAG:138 | reverse complement strand
GTCTTGCGCAGAAAGCAGATTCGGGACTGGAGCCGCCGGGACTCTTTTGTCCAGCATGGCAGATTGGCGACCCCCTTGCGCCTGATGCCCTCGAAAAGCGCGGCCTCCACGGCTTCATCCGACGCGCCATCGGAGCAATCGCGCTCGTCAATGACCATCTTGCCGAGAGCGCGGCGGCGCACCACCCTTACGGATTCGCTTTTCCTGTCCCAGAAGCAGGTCACGCATTCCCGCATCCGGTCCGCGAATATGTCCTCGACCGCCTCGCGCGACACCGCCGCCGCAAGGCGTATCCGCGCATCGCCCCCCTGGTCGTCGAGATCGCAGCACACGAGATATTCCTCGCGCGAAAGCGCCTCTGTCCTGTCAAGGAACGCCCCGCGTCCGCCGCTCAGCTGGAACGATCCGTTCCCCCGATTCCTGCCTATGCGGTCCGGAAACGCATGGCAAAGTGCTTCGCCCGCGTCAACGGCCTCCCGGCGTTCGCCGCCGCACACCCTCGACCATCGCCGGGCGAGTTCCCTCATGCGCGAAGTAGGCCGTACATCACGTATGTCGGTGACGCCATGCGGCGCCCCTTCTTCGATGATCGCGGCAAGGTCCACGGCGCCCGTCCTCATCATCATGTTGGCAAGCCGCGGATGCGCGGCGAAATCCGCCATGCGGCGTCCCTCATCGGTGACGCGGCCATCGCCGTCAAGCGCACCGAGCATACGAAGCAGGGCTACGGCATTCGCCCACGCCGCGTCCGGCGGCGGAGTGAGCCACGGCAGGCCGTCTATCTTCACTGTCCCCCAGATCGCCGACGAAAGGGCAATCGGCGCCAAGTCGGCATACCGTATCTCTGGCTGCATGACCGGGATGCGAGTCGCGTCCTCCCGCTCCGTCCACAGGCGCAGACACAGACCCGGACGGACTCGTCCGGCGCGTCCGCGCCGCTGTTCCGCGCGATCCTTCGTAAGGGGCAGGGTCTCAAGCCTGTCCATTCCGCTTGCGGCGGAGAACCGGCTTACGCGCATCAGCCCGGAGTCGACCACTACCGTGATTCCGGGTATGGTGAGCGACGTCTCCGCAATGGATGTCGCAAGTATCACCCTTCTCCTCCGGCTGCCGCCGGACGGCGGACTTACGACATAATCCTGCGCCTCCTTCGGCATGGCCCCATACAGCGGCAGGACCTCGACCTTCCCGGGAAGGCCACGTTCCGACAGGTCTCCGACAAGCGTCTCCTCGCAGCGCCTGATCTCCCCCTCGCCCGGGAGGAAACAGAGCACATCGCCTTCCGCCTCCCCAAGCGCGCGCATGACCGCGCCGGCGACCTGTGCCCATATCGGAGCGGACGACGCCACCTGAAGATACCTCGTCTCAACGGGGAACATCCGCGACTCCACGGTGTGGACATCCGCATCGCCGAGGTGCGCCGCGACCGTTTCCGTATCGAGCGTGGCGGACATCACCAGAAGCCGCAGGTCCGGACGCAGCGCACGGCGCACGTCGAGCGCCATCGCGAATCCGAAATCGCACTGCAGGGAACGCTCGTGGAACTCGTCAAACACGATAAGCCCGACGTCGGAAAGCTCGGGGTCGTGCAGCAGACGCTGGGCGAGAAGCCCCTCCGTGACAATCTCAAGGCGGGTGCGGGACGACACCTTGCGCTCAAGGCGCACGGAATACCCTACGGTGCCGCCGACAGGTTCGCCAAGCCTTGCGGACATGTATGCGGCGGCGGAGCGGGCCGCGAGGCGGCGGGGCTCAAGCATGAGGATCTTCTTTCCGCCAAGCCACCGCTCGTCCAGAAGGGCCGGAGGCACGCAGGTCGTCTTGCCGCTTCCCGGCGGCGCGCGGAGCACGACATCGCGATTCGCCGCCAACGAGGATCTTATCGGCCCAATGGACCTCTCTACGGGGAACGGTTCCACCTCACCCATCCGATGCGTCAGCTGCGCCTATCCCTATCCATGAGCGCAAGCAGCTTGGCGGCCGCGTCTATCTCGGCGCGCCGCTGCGATCCGGCCGTGGCCGTCGCCTTGCCCACGCCGGCCACGGACACCGTGACGGTGACGATGGGGCGATGCGGAGGGCCGGACACAGAATCGACCGTGTACACCGGCCTGCGGGACGGTCTTCTCGCCTGCGCGAGCACCTGCAGACGCCCCTTGGGGTTGTCGCCCCATTCGTTCAGGTTCCCGCCTATCGGAAGATCCAGCCTGGCGAACACGCCTCGAACCGCATCAAGTCCGCCATCGAGCCACACGGCCCCCATGACGGCCTCCATCGCATCGGCATAGACCTTCGCGTGGGGCGGCAACGGCGAAGCGCCGGCATTCCGCTTAAGGAACCTGTCGAGTCCGATCCGCTCGGCCGCCTCGGCAAGCGCGAGCCCCGACACAAGATGCGTACGCCTGACCGTGAGCGACCCCTCCTGCTCCGACGGATACGCCGAAAACACGGCGTCTGCGCTCAACAGGCCGAACACGGCGTCGCCAAGGAACTCCAGGCGCTGGTTGTCCACCGCCTCGGGATGATCCATGCGGCACGCGGGCGTAGTCAACGCGCGGTCAAGCAGCGCCGCATCCCGAAACACATAGCCTATCCTCTTCTCAAGCTCTGTCATGTCAACGAACCCTCACTTGAACGACGAGCCAGACCATCCGAGCTTGCGGGTCAGTATCTCATACTGGTTGACGCCGTCAAGCTCGATGAGCGGAACCGTGTCGGCCGATTTCTCTATCGTAAGCACATCCCCATCGGCCACAATGCCTATCGGGCGTCCATCCGCAAACACCGCCGGCCCATCCCCGTCTCCACGGATCTCCGCCGACACCTCCATTCTCGCGGAGTCCTTCAGCACCAGCGGCCTGGACGAAAGCGCATGGGGGCACACTGGCGTGACGACGACAGACTGCGAGGTCGGCATCAGCACGGGGCCGCCGGCGGCAAGCGAGTACGCGGTAGACCCGGTTGGCGTCGCAATCACAAGCCCATCCGCGACGAAGCGCGTGACGCGCTCCCCGTCAACGGAGAAGTTGAGCCTGATGGCATGACCCGAAACACCGCGCGAGACGACCACGTCGTTCAAGGCCCGGACACCGCGCACGCTCAGCGCAGTGCGGCGCGAGACGATGAACCTGCCATCGGCAAGGGACCTTATCGCATCGTCGAAATGCGTCTCCTCTACGGTTGCGAGGTAGCCAAGGGAACCCAGGTTCAGCCCGAGCAGCGGAATCCCCGGAAAGAGATGCACGGCCGAAAGCATCGTGCCGTCGCCGCCGAGGACCACCACGGCATCAGGATTGCCCGCGGAGGCGTCCACAACGGACATCCCGCAACCGCGGGCGACATCGGAAAGGCGTTCGCACACGGCGCGCGCCGAATCCTTCGAGGCGTTTACATGGAACGCGACCGACTTCATCCTGCGTCAGGCGCGAACGGTGAAACGCCGCGCAAGCCTTTGCGAGAAGCGGAGCGGACGGTTCACCGCCCAGCCGCAAGCGTTCAGCACCGCGCTCAGGTCGCGGCGGCGGAGCTTGAACCATGCGAGGATCACGCTCGGAAGCGACACGGCAAGCAGCACCAAAGCCACGCCTATCGCGGTCTTCCACCACGGCAGATCCGCGACGACGCCGATAAGCCCGGCGATGGCCGCCCCGACCATGCCAACGCCAATGCCGAGAGCGGCGACCGAGCTCGCGAGCGCGGCGCCTGACGCGGACGAATCCGCCGGCTTGCTTTGGGCCTTCGCCGCAGCCTCCGACCCGATGCCGGATACCGCACCCGCGACGCCATCCGCCGACTTCGCCTGCGTGTCGCCTATGAACTTCCTTATCTGCCCGCCGACCATCTCGCCAAGCTTGCGCCACGGGGCCCAGAACGCCTCAAGGAGCGACACCTGGGCCTGGACCACCTTGGTGATCGTGGCATCCCAGGCGATTCCGTCGCGGTCGTAGAACAGGCCATTGCGCCCAACATAAAGCGGCACGGTGCGGCCCGCCGTTATCACGGCGCATATCGTGCGCGATGCGGCCACTCCGCTGCGCGAAAGCCTGAGGTAGATGAGGCAGCAGTCCGAGCGTTCCGCAAGCGCGGCGTGGGCGGCCTCGTTATCCACATGGAAGCACAGTCGGCATTCCCTGCCGTCTATGAACAGCGTACCGGTGAGGGATATCGCCTCAAGGCTGCCGTCATACAGCCGCTCCTGGCTCACGAAGTTCCGGAGGTACTCGACGAGGTGCATCCTGTAGCGCACGATGCGCTCCTCCTCGACCAGCGAATTGTGCGCGTTGGCGTTCATCACAGGCTTCGAGGCAAGCCATGCCCGATAGGGGGCGAACGCCGCCTTCACCCGGCGGTAGTCCGCACGGCAAAGCGAATCGATGGTTCCGATCACGGGCTTCGCGGCCTTCTCGACGAACGCGGCGATCCTATCGGAATACTGCGGATTGATGTTGCCGTTGAGCGGGAGGACCGCCTCCGGCCCGTCCATCACGAGCGGCGCGTCCGCAGGAGGCGTGAAGAATGCGTCAAGGATCGGCTCCACGGCGGCAAGGGCCGCATCGCCATCCGCCGTGGCGCCGCCAAGGGGGAGGATGGACGCATCGCCGGCTGGCGCATTCTCCCATCGCTCCAGGGCAGCCTTCTCTTCGGCGGAAGGCTCAACTTTCGCAAGGTCAGCGAGCTTGTCGGAAATCTCGGCAAGCCGACGCTCGTCGCCGTCGTCCTTGCGGAAAAGCGACCCGAGGTCCACATCGTGAGCCTTAAGGAACTCGATCGCCGCAAGTATGTCCGGAGCCTGTATGCGTCCGTCGCCATCGGAATCGAGAAGCTCAAGCGTCCGCTGGTCGAAGCGGAGCCCCTTGTTCGATGCGGCAAGCACTGACCATGATTTCTGGTCCAGCTCCTTCAGATGCCCGATATCCTCCCCTGATTCAAGCTTCACCTGCCTCAGCCCGTTGTTGCTGAAGAATTTCCAGTCGTATCCGTTCGCTTTCATGTGCAGTCCTCGATGTGTCAATGTTCGGTCAGGTGGTGTAGTCGGCGTTTATGTGGACGTACTCCGTAGAGAAGTCGCAGGTGTATATCACCGCCTCTCGCGTGGCATTGAAATGCAGGTCTACGGTTATCGACACCTCCGGCCCGGCAAGTTCCGCCTCAAGCTTCTTCAGCTGGGCCGTGTCTGCCACCTTCCCCTTCCTGTACGCCCATGTCTTGCCGTAGAACACCTCGACCGTGTTCTCGTCTATCTTGGCGCCCGAAGCCCCGACCGCCGCAAGTATCCTGCCCCAGTTCGGGTCTTTGCCGAACCAGCTCGTCTTGCACAGCGGCGACTTGGCGATGGCACGCGCCGCCGCCTCGGCGTCCCTTTCGGTCGCGGCGCCCGTCACCTTCACGGTGACGAACTTCGTCGCGCCCTCGCCATCCGCCGCCATCTGCTTCGCAAGGGACGCGACAAGCTGGATGAGGGCGTCCCGAAATGCCCTGAACGAGGAATCAGGGTGGCGTATCTCCTTGTTGCCGGCCGCGCCGGAAGCCAGGATGAACACCGAATCGTTCGTGGACTCGTCGCCATCCACCACGAGCCTGTTGAAGCCCTTGTTGACGGCGCTTCGCAAGGCGTTCCTGAGCATGCCTGGGGTGATCGAGCAGTCGGTCGTGATGAATCCGAGCATGGTCGCCATGTTCGGCTCTATCATGCCGGACCCCTTGCACATTCCGCCGATGGTGACCTCGTGCCCAAGTATGTCCAGCCTTACGGCGGCCTGCTTCGGCTTGGTGTCGGTCGTCATTACCGCGTACTCTGCGTCAAGTCCGGCTTTCGGCGAGGCCTCCAGGCACTTTGCCGCCTCACGCATGCCAGACAGCAACTTCTTCATCGGCAAACGCCGCCCTATCACGCCCGTGGACGCCACGAACACGTGGCGGGGATCCACGTGCAATTCCGCCGCCGTGGCCTTGACGCTCTCAACGGCGTCGCGCAGGCCGTCCGCACCCGTGCAGGCGTTCGCGATGCCGGAGTTCGCCAGTATGGCCTGCGCCTTGCCGTACTTCGCGATGCCACGATCCAGCACCACGGGGGCGGCGGCGAGCGTATTCGTGGTGAACATTGCGGCTGCGGCGCATGGCGCGTCCGCGACGATGAGCGCCACGTCCTTCCTGTCCTTGTACTTGATTCCGGCGGCGACGCCCGAAGCCCTGAAACCCTTTGCGGAGCAGACTCCGCCCTCAATTATATCCAATTTCCCCATTTTAGCGACTCCTCAACGGCACATATTTCTTTGGATGGAAAAGCGGCTTGTACGCGGGGCGTATTATCGGGCCCTTGTTGATCAGCTCCTCCATGCGGTGGGCGCACCAGCTCACGCAGCGCGCGACGGCGAAGAGCGGCGTGTAGAGGTCCTTCGGGATGCCGAGCATCTCGTACACGAACCCCGAGTACAGATCCACGTTGGCGCACACGTCCTCGGCGTGCGGATGCTTCGCCTTTATGATCGCGGGGCCAAGCTCCTCCACGCACTCGAAGAGGCGCATCCGCTCCTCGCAGCCCTTCTCGCGGGCGAGGAGCTCCGCCTTCCTCTTCAGCATCTGGGCGCGGGGGTCGGATATGGTATACACGGCATGGCCGAGCCCGTATATCAGCCCGGTATGGTCGCCGGCCTTCTTGTCGGCGATCTTCTCAAGGTAGTGCTCCACGCTCTTGGGATTGGTCCAGTCCTTGACCTTCTCCGTGATCTCCTCCATCTGCCGCATGACGCGAAGGTTCGCGCCGCCGTGGCGCGCCCCCTTGAGGGCGAGCAGGGAAGCGGCGACCGACGAGTATATGTCCGTGAACGAACTCGTGACCACGTGCGTGGTGAACGACGAGTTGTTGCCGCCGCCATGCTCCGCGTGGAGGATGAGCGCAAGGTCAAGCGTCTCGGCCTCGAGCCGGGTGTACTTTCCGTCCTCGCGGATCAGGGCAAGTATGTTCTCGGCGGTGGACTTGCGCTCGTCCGGGTTGCGGATCAGCAGCGAAGTCCCCTCGTGGTAGTGTTCCTTGGCCTGGAAGGCGTACGCGGCCATCGTGGGCAGGGAGCCTATGAGCTCCATGGACTGCTCCAGGCACTTCTCTATCGAGAGGTCGTCGGGGTTGTCGTCTGGATCGAACGCATACGCGAAGAGGACCGCGCGGGCCATCGCATTCATGAGATCCTTCGACGGATTGCGCATGATTGCGTTCTCCTTGAACCCGTCCGAGAGCTTGCGGTACTTGCCGAGCATGTTCTTCCACTCTATGAGCTGCTTCGCGGTCGGAAGCTCGCCGAACAGGAGCAGATACGCCGTCTCCTCATAGCCGAAGCGGTGCTCGCGCCTATCCGCCGTCACGATGTCCCGCACGTTTATGCCGCGGTAGTACAGTTCGCCGGGAATGGCCTGCCTCTCGCCGTCGGACACCACGTAGCCATGTACGTTCCCGATGGTCGTGAGCCCTACGAGCACGCCGGTGCCGTCCGCATTGCGCAATCCGCGCTTCACGTTGTATTTCTGGTACAGCGACGGATCGATCCAATCCGCCTTGCGGATCTTGTTGGCGTGATCCTTCAACCATGCTTTGTCAATTGTCATCAACTCTCCATATCAAATTTTTCGCAGATTATACCATATTTTTCCCGTTTGCGTTTGCACTTTCTCGCCCCTTCGTGCCATTCGCTGATTTATCCTAAAAACAGTTCATATTTTCTGTCTTTCCATACTTTAACGCGGAGAATATGTGGTATAATCGCCGCCATGTTCGACGCAGGGTTGCGGCCATCGCCCCGTCGGCGTCGGAACGCATGCACAACGGCAATGCGGAGACCACGAAATGACCTATGCCATCATATCGGACGTGCACGCCAACGAGATTGCGCTCTCGGCGGTGCTTGAAGATGTCAGGAACTGTGGAGTGCAGAAGATCGTCTGCCTCGGGGACGTTGTCGGGTATGGCCCCGAGCCTGAGAAGACCGTAGACATCGTGCGCAGGGCAACCGTGGTGTCGCTTGCGGGCAACCACGACGACGCCGTGGCCGGTCGGCTCGACTCGACGGATTTCATCGATCTCGCGGCTGATGCCGTGGCGCGGCACCGCGAAGCGCTGTCGCAGGGAAACCTCGAATGGCTCAGGAACCGTCCGTACACGTTTCGCGGCAAGACCTTCGCCTGCACCCATGGCGACTTCACGTCCCCCAAGTCCTTCCTGTATGTCACCGACGAGGCGGAGGCCGCCGCGAACTTCTCCGCGAGGGGCGAACAGCTGATGTTCGTCGGGCACTCCCACGTGCCGGGCATCTTCCTCACCGGCGCAAGCGGCCACGTGTACGCGCTGCCGCCTACGGACTTCACGCTCGAGGACGGCAAGCGCTACATCGTCAACCCCGGAAGCGTGGGGTATCCGCGCACGGACGGAAGCACGTGCGAATCCACGTACGTGATCTATGACGACGCCGAGCGAACCGTGGCGTTTCGTCACATTCCGTTCACGGTCCGCTCCGTGATGCAGACCGGACGGAACCAGAGGCGCACCAAGAAGCGCGTGGTCGCCGCGATAGCCGTGACTGCCGCGCTTGCGGCCGGTGCGCTCGCGTGGGTAACCGCCCCTGACGAGCGCATAGAGACCGTGACGGAAATCGTGACGAACAACGTAAAGACCGTGGAGATCGTCACCAACAACGTTGCGTCGATCGCCCATGTGGACAACTCCGTGACGTGCGACATCCTGCCTATCGACAAGAAGGTTCAGCTTCACGTAAAGCTCAGGAAGAACTCTCCGGCAGTCCAGGTGCAGCTCGCATTCCTGAACGAGAATGGCGAAACCGTCGGAGACGAACGCTGGTCGGTCAAGAAAAGCAAGAAGTCGAAGATCCCGGTCCCGCAAGGCTCGACGAGGGCAGTGCTTTCCGCCGGGCGCTCCATCGGCAATGAACCCGCCTCGTTCGAGACATTCTCCCTAAAGCCCATCGGGCGATAGGCGCTATGCCTCCCCACGCAGCCGGCGATAGTTGCGCACGAGGCTGAGCGTCCCGAAGTACGCGAGCGGAGTCGCCACTGCGGCGAGCAGGAATCCGCCCACGAAGAACGACGCGATCAGGTCGCCAGAGAGCTGCATCAGCGAACCCCAGCTCTGCTGCGCGAGGACGCCCTTCAGCGCCTCGGATATCGCCTGCCACGACAGGTCCCTCCCGAGAAGCCGCGCACCGACCCAGCACTGCGCCGGATATATGAATATGATCGTGAGCGGATTCGTGATGAGCGTACCGGTCAGGGCCCCGATCTTGGAGCACCTCAGCAGGAACGACAGCGGCAGCGCCACGTAGATCTGGACGCCGAACGGGATCACGCTCCCGACGAACACGCCAAGCGCCCATCCGCGGGCGATGAAAGCCGCAGGCTTCTTCTCGCTTACGATCTTCTCCCGGAGAGCCTTGAGCTTCTCCCTGATCCAGTGCATTGCCATTGGCCCTCCCTAATCCAGCGCATGGACGAAGAGCCCCGAGCGTAGCTTCGGCTCGAACCAGGTGGACTTCGGCGGCATCACCTGTCCCGCGTCTGCAATGGACATCATCTCCTCCACGGAAACGCCTTCCATCGAGAACGCGACGGCGGCCTCGCCCGCATCCACCTTTGCGGAGAGGGCGGCCTCGCCGCGTATCCCCCCCATGAAGGAGATGCGCGGATCCGTGCGGGGATCCGCTATGCCGAGGACGGGCGCGAGGAAGCGATCCTGCAGATACGAGACGTCCAAAGCCGAAACCGGATCGGCTCCGGCGGGGATATCCCAAGACAGCTCATGCCACTCGCCGCCGATGTACATCTTGCAATGGCGGGACCCGCCCGTGAATATCCCCTTCGCCCTCGCCAGCGCCTGCCCTGCGTCAAGGCCGTTCAAGTCGCGCACCAGCCTGTTGTACGGGAGTATCGCAAGCTGCGAAGCCGGGAATATCACCGCCATGAACCACTTGGACTCGCCCTTAAAGCCACGCTCCTTCGCATAGCGGCTCGCCGCCGCGCTGCGATGGTGCCCATCTGCAATGTACGCGGCCGGTATGTTCGCGAAAAGCTCCTGGATCTCGTCCGCCGCGCATGAAGTGCCTGTCGCCAACTTCCATACCGTGTGCCGAACGCCATCTTCAGCAGTGAAATCGTATAGCGGCTCATTGCGGCACGCATCGGCGACCATTTCCGAGATCGCCCTGCCATAGGCGTTCCCGTCGCGGTATGTCAGAAACGCCGGCCCGGTCTGCGCACCGAGGATGCGGATGTGGTTCGTGCGATCGTCTTCCTTGTCCCTGCGGGTCTTCTCGTGCTGCTTGAGGATTCCGGCGAGATAGTCCTCCGTATCGAACACCGCCACAATGCCGGTTTGCCCACGCCCGTTCATCACCTGCCTGTAGGCATAGAACGAGGGTTCTCCCTCCTGGATCAGTGTGCCGTCCCCACGAAGCGCGTCAAGGGCCTTGCGGGCCTGCGCATACGCCTCTGGCGAAGAGCAGTCGGCTCCATCCGGCATGTCGATTTCCGGACGGGACACGTGCAGGAAGCTTTTCGGGTTGCCGGCCGCAAGCGCGCGCGCCTCTGCGGCATCGACTACATCATACGGGACCGCCGCCACCTGGGCGGCGAATTCCTTGGCCGGACGGACAGCGGCGAACGGGCGGATCTTCATCTGTCGTGCAACCTTAGAAAGCCGGCGAGCCGAACGCCTCAAGGCCAACGTTCACGAGGGGCAGGAACGGGAACTCCGCATCGCGGATCACGTTCACCGCGCCGACCTGCACGCCATACAGCGACTCGCAGCGGTTTATGAGGCCTATCTGGAATCCCGAGACGCCGTTCGCGATGTTGATGACGCCCGCCTGGATGCCGCGGATCGACTGCGCCTCGTTCCAGAGGCCGATCTGCACGCCGAGCATATCCGCCCGCCCCGCCGAGTTGTACAGGCCGATCTGCATGCCCGCCATCGTATCCTCGGCGGCATTGCGCAGGATGTTGATCTGGAAGCCCTCCATGTAGCGGCAACGCCCGAAAAGGCCGAGGTCGAACCCGGTGAGGCCCTCGCAGGCGCCATAGGGCAGCGTAAGGCGGAATCCGACAACGTCAATGTTCTTCGTCGAATTGAACGCAAGCCAAACGGGCCACGAAGCCTTCTGGACTTTCTGGTCGCGAACAGCCTGCTGCTGCATTGGGGCGGAAGCCTCCGCCTTCTTCTCCGCATCTTCAGACTTTGCGGACTCCTGGGCAAACGCGCAGGTAGCGGCCATGGTCAACGTGAACAGTATCTTTTTCATTTTCTGCTTCCTTATGGTTCCTGATGAAATGAAACGCTGTGTAGTATATGCTATTTCACACTTTACGGCAATGCCTTTTTATGCGATTTTTACTGTTCGTGGATTGTCAAAGTTGATGGCCATAGGGTATGGGCAATGAGTCTTGCAAAGGAAGGTGAAGATGGTATGGTCATTTAGTCGTGCAAGGTAGAGTAGAAAGGATATTCATCACCTCCCCCATGGGGGAGGCAGCAGGTCAAGCCCTGGAAACGAAGCAGCGCACGGAATTGATCCTGTAGTGCGCCTTGCCGCCCTCGCGCGAGACGATGAAAAGCACGTCGTCCTCCGCAAATTTCCCGTTGAGCCTCAGCCTCCACGCATAGCGCTGGACCTCGCACCTTCCCGACAGCGTGTATATCCTTCCGGCGACGCCATACTCGGCGGGACCCTTTCCGTGCGGGAGCCTTGCCACGGAAAGCGTACGCGGCGTCTCCTGCTGATCCGTCCCGATGTCCAGCACGATGGTGGGGTTCCTGCGCCCGATGATGGCCTTCGAGAGGGCGGCGGGGAACGCGAGCGAGGCGTTGCCGCCAAGGCTGTACCACCCGTCCGCCGCCGGCTCCAGCGCCTTGCCGCCCGGCGTCATCCCGGAGGCGACCTTCTCTATCCTCGCCACCTCCGGCGGAAGCTCCTCCATCCCTATTTCCGGCACGTCGAACAGGAACGGCATGGACCGCCCCGTTGCGCCGAACGCATCGGCCGCCGAGATGGTCGCCCGGTGCCTGCGTCCGGGATCGAGCATTGCGGGAATGATGGGGCAGGCACACGTTTCGGGGGCGTCCAAGACCTGCACGGTCGGGTGGTTCAGGACGCCAAGCGGGCTCCAAGCGCCGTCGGCGGACTGCGACTCGAGCCGGATGTGGTAGCGGTATGCCTTGCCAAGCGGCCTCGCCGCCGTGAACGAGAGGGTGCCGGAGGCGCCGTCCCTGCTTTGGGAATAGGTCGCACTCGAACCGTCCCGGAAGCATGGCGGGGGAAGCTCTTTCCTGCGCCTCTCGAAATTGTAGGGTCCGTGCTTCGGGTCGAGCGGGAGCGGGATCGACCAGCGGTCGTCGGCGCCGATCTCGCGTCCGGATATGGCCTCGTAGCGGCGCACGTCGA
Source organism: Clostridium sp. CAG:138 (assembly GCA_963626295.1). Taxonomy (GTDB): domain Bacteria; phylum Verrucomicrobiota; class Kiritimatiellia; order RFP12; family UBA1067; genus UBA1731. The sequence goes on along the minus strand of CAVFWS010000021.1, from coordinate 1,537 downwards.
TGCGGTCGTCGAACACGTCAAGCACCGTCGCCTCCCCGCCTATCGGGTTTGAATACTGCGCGTGGGCGCCGAGGTTTATCGCCGTGAAGTCGCCCTGCCAGATGTTGGCCGCCCACGTGATAGCCGTGTGGATGTGCCCGGTGAGGTTGACGACCTGCGGGTATTTGTCCAGGACGCGGCGGATCGCCCTCGAACTCCAGTGGGACGTCGCCGTGGTCGTCCCGAACGGCGGCACGTGCGTGACCACGAACACCGGGCGCCCGCCCTCGCTCGCGGCGACGGCGTCCCGGACGTTCCTCTCAAGCACGTCGATCCTCTCGTCCTGGAAATACGAGGCGAATCGGTAGCCCTTCACGCAGGCGCACGGGTTCGCGGAATCCATTCCAAGGGCCTTCGCCGCCGCAGCTATCACGGCCGGGGCGTTGCGCCTCGTGTTCGGAAGGTAGTTGTAGTCGTGGTTGGCGACGCAGAAGAACGGGACCGTGGCCGTGCCGGAAAAGTTCTCGTCGAAGCGGGCCCTGAAGTATTCCAGCTCCGACACGTGGCTGAGGTCGGCTATGTCCCCGGTATCGACGACAATGTCCACGCCCATCTCCTTGAACAGCCTGAAGCAGGCCGAGGTCTTCTCGTGCGTCTCCTTCCTGTTCGGGTGGAGGTGGTTGTCCGACATCGCCCCGATGCGCAGGCGGGGCTTCCGCCCATCGAACGCAAGCGACGCGCCCACCGCCGCCGATGCCGCGCCGCACACTATGAACTGCTTCCTTGTCATGTCGTTGTCCTTTCTTGTCGTCAGTCCTGTGTGGCGATTTCCACCTTGCCGAAGATGATACCAAAAGCGGCCGCCACGCGCAACCAGGCGTCACCTCACATCCCCCTTCCGCGCAATCTCCGCGCAAATGAAACTGTACGTTTTTAAGCGTCAACGAACTCCTGATTCTGCACGTTTTCACCAGTTAATCCGATGCATTTTTGCCCATGGGACCTGACCCCATGGGCGGAAAATGTTGGTAACCTGACCGATAGTCTTGCTGCGCTTCACTTCTTCCGCAGCACAAAGAAGCATGCTTCTCAAAACCTATTGCAATAAGTGGACAGAGCGATGGGGACACGCATGGGCGGCGAGGATCGCGGGGAACAGGATCAGGGCGAATCTCTCACGCATTCGCAAGGGCACGCTCGAACGACTGGTCGGACTGCTTCTTCACCGCGTCGAGGACGAGCGCGATGCCGAACGACAGCAACGCCGCCGTCAGCACGAAGCACGCGCAGATGAGCGTCGGGAAGCGCGGCACGAGCCCCGTCCGGAAGTAGTCGCGCAGCACCGGCGCCATCAGTCCGCCAGCCGCCAAAGCCCCATCTACCCGGGCAGGGCGGCATCTCCGATTCCGCCGCTCTGTACGGCTCGTGGAGGGTTTTGCAATTGTCTCTCCTTATTCAACGCAAGATCTCCGCGACAGCCTCCTGAAGCGAATGTCTCGCCCAGTAGCCGACTTCGCGGTTCAGTCGCGAGCAGTCTCCGACGATGACGGACGGCTGG
>CAVFWS010000020.1:0-20957 GCA_963626295.1 Clostridium sp. CAG:138 | reverse complement strand
CCGCGCCGGTCGAGAACCTCGTCTACGACAGCCAGTCCGACTACTACGCCGCGATCCAAAGGTCAACGGCGAAAGGCGACTCAGGCCCGTTTATCGACTTCATGCTCGACCACATCCTCGCGACAATCCGGAGCAAAGGCGTTCCGAGGGACGCCGCCCCCCGTGAGGCGATAAATGAGGCGATAAATGAGGCGATAAATGAGGCGATAAAAGCGCATCCGGGAATCAACCGGCCGCAGCTGCTGAAAATCGTCGGGAAGAGCCGGGCGACGGTCGAACGCGCCCTCGCGGCCCTCATCAAGGCGGGGCGAGTCGAGCATCGCGGCAGCAAGAAGACGGGCGGATATTTCCCCCGCTGAAGCCCCTTGTAAAGTTTTGCATAATATTCGCCATGTTCACCGACAGAAGAAAGGTGCCCTCTCGCCTGGCGGCGGGTCGGGGACGCACACCTCTGACGCACACCTCTGGCGACCTTGCTTCGCAAGGCGAGCTTCGCTCGGGTGATATGCGCCCCGACGACGTTCCTCCCGCCGCTCGGATTTTGGTATAATCTGCGGCATGACAGAAGATGACGAGATGAAACGCGCAGAAGTTCAGGCGGTCGCCGATCCGAAGACGACTGAACTTACGGTCTCTGATGACGATACGGATGTTTTAATGTTCCAGGCTGGAACCTTAAAACTGGGCCAGGGCAAGCATTCCAGTCAGTCGCACCAATGTCCACGGGAGGCTTGCTCGCCGATGTTTGCTGAGGTATGCTGAAAAATGAAGTTGATCCTTGCCTCGAAATCGCCACGCAGGGCGAAGATACTGTCCGATCTCGGATTGTCCTTTGAGATCGCGCCTACGGACGCCGAAGAGATATCCATACATGATGACCCTCGGCGTACGGTGTCCGTGAACGCATTGCGCAAGCTTGAGGCCTGCATGGCCAAGCATCCCGGCGCCGCCGTCATCGCCGCAGACACGATCGTATGGTTCGGGGGGCGGATATACGGCAAGCCGCATGACCTTGACGAGGCAAGGCGTTTCCTCAGGGAACTTTCGGGGAACGTGCATAGCGTGTTTACCGGTGTGGCCTGCTGTGAGCCAGGCCAGGAGCCTAAGACGGAAGTGGTGGAGTCCAAGGTGAAGTTCAGGGTGCTCTCCGACGAGCTGATCGACCGGTACGTGGAAATGGTCAATCCCGTCGACAGGGCAGGCGCCTACGACATCGACGATTTTGGCAAGATAGTGGTCGAGTCGTTCGAGGGAAGCTACGAGAACATCATGGGACTGCCTGTCGAGCCGATAGGGAGAATGTTGCCCCTAACGACTTTTGTGCTATAATGTTCGCAAAAGAAAGGATGATGGCAATATGCTGAATACACTGGTTCTTGCGGCGGCAATCTCGCTTAACGGTAGCTGGGAATTCCGCTTTGAGGAGGGTAAGCCTTGTCCGCAGGTCGCGGGCCCTTCGTTTGAGGCGACTGACGTGATGGTGGTTCCGGGATGCTTCGATGCGATGCCCAAATGGTTCATGAAGCGCGGGACCGGATTCTACCGGCGCACCTTCATGCTTGACCGCAATGTCGAGAATGCCTGGCTGGTCGTTGACGGACTCGGCCTCTACGGCAGATTCTGGGTAGATGGGCGCGAGATCGGCACCGATGACCTTCCGTGGAGCAAGGTGAAGCTGCCGATGGGGTCGCTGTCCGCCGGGGAGCATACGGTCGTTGCCGCAGTGGACAATCGGTTCGACTGGAGCTACCAGAAGCTTGCCTGCACATACTACGATTTCCATTTCTGGGGCGGATTCTTCCATGGCGTGTCCGTGGAGACGGATGGCCGCACCCTGTTTGTACGCACTCGCGACTACAGGACTGGCGAGATCGAAATCGAGGCTGTCGATTTCGCTTCTGCCGATTTCGACGCCGATCTGGTGTTTGACGGCAAGAACGTCGTGAAGGCGTCGTTCAGGAATGGCAGGGCAACGGTGAAGGTGCCATCCTTCAGGCTCTGGTCTCCAGAGAAGCCCAACCTGCACACCGTTTCCGTGAAGGCCGATGGCGGCGAGGCGTGTTCCGTGCGCTTCGGCATCAGGATGATCGAGGCCCGCAATCGCGGATTCTACCTTAATGGAGAACGCATTTTCATAAAGGGCGCAAACAGGCACGACCAACAGCTGCAGCTCGGCGCGTCAACCCCGGAGGGGATCATGCTTACGGACATACAGAACCTCAAGGCGATGGGCGGCAACTTCTTCAGGGGGGCCCACTATCCGCAGTCGCAGAGGTTCCTCGACCTGTGCGACGAGAATGGCGTGATGGTGTGGGAGGAGTCCCTTGGATGGGGGAATGGACAGGGGTACACGAAGCAGAATGGCATCAACGAGCTTGAGGATCCGGATTTCATCGGAAAGCAGGTCGAGCAGACGCGGCTCATGGTCAGGAACAGCTTCAACCACCCGTCGGTGATAATCTTTGCGTTCCTTAACGAGCAGAATTCGACATTGCCTGCCGCAAAGGCGTTGACAGACAGGCTGATATCCACGATCCGCGCGGAGGATTCGGGGCGGCTCGTCACATTCGCCTGCAACAGGATCTCGGGCGACATATGCAACGAGAACACCGACTTCATCGCGTTCAACACGTATCCGGGGACGATCAACGGATACCCCGGCGGACACGACGAACTCAAGGACAAGATATTCAACATGAAGGGTCATGGCATACACTGGGCCGCCATGCATTTCCGCGAGAAGTATCCGGAAAAGACGATAATGGTCTCCGAGATAGGCGTGGCCGGAACCTACGGGGCGTTCGATCCGTCCGCAGTGTTCCGCACCGAGGAGTTCCAGTCCGAACACAACGGCATAGTGGCCGAAGCGGTGTATTCGAGCGAGGATATCGCCGGCCTTTCCTATTGGCAGTTCTTCGACACGCGCACGTGCGGGCGCGAATGCCTCAACGACGGAAAGAAGCCTTACGCGATGAGCCACGCCGGACTGTACAACTGGTGCCGCCAGCCGAAGCGGACGGTTGGCGAAATCGCCAAGTGGTTCAAGGATGCCGTTCCGGCAAACATGAAGATGCGGTGAAGCCATTCTGCTTCCGCCGCCCCATTCGGGTTAGGGATGCTCTTCCCCATCCTGACGGTGGCGGATGCGCTCACATCGCATGGCACCTATGGTATAATATTCCGACATGAAAACGGAAATACTGCCTTCGCTTCTTGCGGCGGACTTCGGGCGGCTTGCCGACGAGATAAGGAGAGCTGAAGCGTCCGGGGCGGAAGCATTGCATCTTGACATAATGGACGCGCATTTCGTGCCGAATCTCTCGTTCGGCCCGGATGTCGTCGCGTTGGCGAACAGGATCGCTCCGGGCTTCTACCGCAATGTGCATCTCATGATGACCCGTCCGGACCTCTACATCGAGGCCTTTGCGAAGGCAGGGGCGCAGACGATCCAGATACATGTCGAGGCAGACTGCGACATACACACCCAGCTCAGGCGCATACGCGGGATGGGGCTCAGGAATGCCGTGGCCATCAACCCGGAGACGCCGACAGGGCGCATATTCCCGTATCTCGGGGAGGTGGACGAGGTTCTGGTAATGACGGTGCATCCCGGCTATGGCGGGCAGAAGTTCATCGAAGATTGCCTGCCAAAAGTGTCCGAGCTGCGCAGACTCGTGCCGTCGCTCGACATAATGGTCGATGGCGGCATAAACGCCGAGACTGCGGTACTGGCCGCGAAGGCGGGGGCGAACCAGTTTGTCGCCGGCTCCTACCTGTTCAGGCAGGGGGACATGAAAGCGGCCGTGGAGTCCATGCGCAGGGAGGTGGCATGGTGAAGAGGCGCGGAGAGCCGAACGAGAAGCGCATATCGGCGCTCGTGAAGTCGCTCCTGATTGAGCTTGGCGAGGATGTGGAGCGGGAGGGACTCAAGAAGACCCCCGAGCGTGTCGCGAAATCCCTGATGTACCTTACGCGGGGGTATCGGCAGAACGTGAAGGCCGTCGTGAACGGCGCATACTTCACGAGCGGGACGAACCACATGGTGATACTGAAGGGCATCGAGCTGTATTCGATGTGCGAGCACCACATGCTCCCGTTCTACGGATCGTGCGCGATAGGGTACATCTCCAAGGGGAAGGTGCTCGGGGTATCCAAGCTGGCCCGGATAGTTGACATGTACGCGAGGCGGCTCCAGATACAGGAACGCCTCACGGAGCAGATTGCGCTCGAGATAATGAGCGAGGCCAAGGCGGAGGGCGTCGGGGTGGTCATTCGCGCAAAGCACCTGTGCATGATGATGCGCGGGGTGGAGAAGCAGAACTCCGAAATGGTCACGTCGGCGGTTCTCGGATCGTTCCGCGCCGACGAGCGGGTCCGAGCGGAGTTCCTGTCGCTCGTCAACGGGTAGACGCCGCTTCCACGGGTCAAATGCTTTCTGGAGAAAGAGGGGAATAGGTTCACATGGCAAACAGATTGACGCCGCTTTTCATCGTGGTAAGTGCGCCTTCGGGGTGCGGGAAGTCCACGCTCATCGACATGCTCCTGCAGGAGTACCACGACCTGCAGTATTCGATATCCTGCACCACCCGCCCCATCCGGGGCGAAGAGGAGGATGGCATAGACTACCATTTCATGAAGGTGGAACGGTTCAGGGAACTTATCGCGGAGAATGCGTTCCTTGAATACGCCGAAGTGCACGGGAACTACTACGGAACGCTGAAGCGTCCGGTGGAAGAGGTGCTTGCCGAGGGGAACTCCATGATCCTCGACATCGATGTGGCCGGGGCCGGGAAGGTGCGCAACTACGTGAAGGGCCTTTCCGTGACGGACCCGCTCCGCGTGGGATACATGGATATCTTCATCAACCCGCCAGACATGCAGTCGCTCCGTGAGCGCCTGGAGCATCGGGGGACCGATTCCGCCGAGGTGATAGAGCGTCGCCTCGCCAACGCCGAAGGCGAGATGGCGAGGGCGCGCGAATACATGTATCAGGTGACCAACGACGATCTCGGCATGGCCTACCGCAAGCTGTGCGACCTGATAGACGTGAGGTCCGGGCGCATGTAGACCGATTGGGGGAATGCAATGAAGGTCGTATTGGGCGTTACCGGGTCGATCGCGGCGTACAAGGCGTGCGAGCTTGTGAGGCTGCTCGTCAGGGACGGCTGCGACGTGCGGGTTGTGATGACGGCGGCGGCGCGGGAGTTCGTGACGCCGCTTACGTTCCAGACGCTGTCGCGGAACCATGTCGGCACCGACCAGTTTGCGCTTCCCGAACGTTGGCGGCCCGAGCACATAGCGCTTGCGCAGGCGGATGCCGTCGTGGTCGCGCCGGCTACCGCGAACGTGATTGCGAAGATGGCGTGCGGAATCGCCGACGACCTGCTCACGTCCACCGTCCTTGCGACAAAGGCGCCCGTGATTGTGGCCCCCGCGATGAATTCCGGGATGTGGGAGAACGTCGCGACGCAGGAGAATCTCGGCAGGCTGCGGAGCCGCGGCGTGGTCGTGGTGCCGCCGGCGGATGGCGAGCTCGCGTGCGGCGCTTCGGGACGTGGCCGGATGGCGGACGTTTCCGGGATACTGGCGGCCATTCGCGAAGCCGCTTCATGATATAATACCGAACCTATGGAAGAATCAGCCCTATCTAACGTACGCAACATCGGCATCGTGGCCCATATCGACGCCGGCAAGACCACGACCACAGAGCGCATACTCTTCTACACCGGCAAGATACACAAGCATGGCGATGTGCATGACGGCAACACCACCACGGATTTCATGGTGCAGGAGCGCGAGCGTGGAATCACCATCCAGTCTGCGGCCATCTCGTGCGAGTGGAAGGGCCATTCCATCAACATAATCGACACGCCGGGACACGTTGACTTCACGATGGAGGTGGAGCGTTCGCTTCGGGTGCTTGACGGCGCTGTATGCGTGTTCTGCGCCGTGGGCGGCGTACAGCCGCAGTCCGAAACGGTGTGGCGGCAGGCGGACCACTATTCCGTGCCTCGCATCGCGTTCGTCAACAAGATGGATCGCATGGGCGCGAACTTCACGCGCGTCGTGGACGAGCTGCGCGACAAGCTGAGGGCGAATGCCGTTCCGCTTGAGCTGCCGATAGGCAGGGAGGACGGCTTCGTGGGCGTAGTTGACCTGATCGAGATGAAGGGGATCGTCTACGACGAGAAGACCGACGGCAAGCAATTCACTGTGGGCGACGTGCCTGCCGACATGAAGGATGACGCGGAGCTCGCCAGGGCGGAGCTTTGCGAAAGGGTCGCCGATCTCGACGAAGGGGTGATGGAGCCGTACCTTGAGAACGGCGACCTCACGGCAGACGAGCTCAAGGGGGCGATACGCCGTCTCGTGCTGGCAAACAGGATGGTGCCGGTCCTGTGCGGCACGTCACTCCGGGACAAGGGCATACAGCCGCTTCTTGACGCAGTGGCGTGGTACCTTCCGAGTCCGAAGGATCGGCCTCCGGTGAAGGCCACCGACCTCAAGAGCGGTGAGCCCGTGACGCGTCAACAGAAGGATGGCGAACTTCTCACGTCGCTCGTATTCAAGATCGCGACCGATCCGTTTGTCGGACGGCTCTTCTTCGTGCGCGTCTATGGAGGCATCCTCAAGAAGGGTGCGAACGTGTTCAATCCCCGTACGCGCAAGCGCGAACGGGTGATGAAGATAGTGAGGCTTTTCGCCGACGACCAGATCGAGGTGGACCAGCTTTCAGCCGGCGACATAGGCGCACTTGTCGGCCTCAAGGAGGCCACCACGGGCGACACGCTCTGCGCGGAGATGAAGCCATGCTACCTGGAGCGGATCACCGCCCCGCAGCCGGTGATGTTCCTTGCCATCGAGCCGAAGTCCGGCGGCGACAAGGACAGGCTCGTGGAATCCATGAAGGCGCTGGCCGCCGAGGATCCCACATGCCAGTTCCGCGAAGACGAGGAAACCGGACAGACGATCCTTTCCGGCATGGGCGAACTCCATCTGGAGATACTTGTAGATCGGCTGAAGCGAGAGTTCAAGGTTGCCGCGAATGTCGGCAAGCCGATGGTCTCATACGCGGAGACCGTGATGCAGCCTACGGTGAAGCCGTTTACATTCGACCGGGAGATCGGCGGCAAGCGCCACGCAGTCACGCTTACGGTGGAGGTCAAGCCGCTTGAGCGCGGTGCGGGCCGCAAGGTGTCGCTATCCCGCGATGTCAAGAATGCCTTGCCAGACCGCCATTTGGAGGAGACGCTTGAGCAGGGGCTGATGGATGGCATAATGACGGGTGTGCTTGCCCGCTATCCTATGACCGACATCGAGGCGTCGGTGGTCGGCATCGAGATGGTGGATCCGGAGGTCTCCGACGAGATTGCCATTCGCGGCGCGGCGGTCATGGGGTTCCGAGAGACGGCGCTCGCGGCGTCGCCGGAATTCCTTGAGCCCATCATGAAGCTTGAGATAACGACCCCCCCGGAATCCGTGGGGGAGATATTGGGCGACCTCAACATGCGTCGCGGCACTATCCTGGACATGACCCAGCGGGACGATATGCAGATGGTTCACGCCCGCGTCCCTATGGCGCAGATGTTCGGATATGCCACAGCGATACGCTCCCTCACGAAGGGACGTGCCTCATATTCGATGGAGCCGAGCGACTTTGCCCTTGTGCCGAAGAGCGTACACGAGCATCTGCTCTCGACGTGAGTTAGTTGGTAGGTTTTAGTTGGTAGATGGTAGAGGGTAGAAAGAAGTGTGGCCATCGCCACATGTGTGGTTTACAATGATTTGAAAGGAGAAAAGAAATGATGAGGATCTACGGAATGACACTGCTGTCGGCCATGATGTTGGCTTCGCTTGCCCAGGCCGCCTCGATGACTACGCCATGGGGCGACAGGGTTACGGCGGAGAATGCGTGGAGAGAGTATCCGCGTCCGCAGATGGTGCGTTCCAACTGGACTTGCCTCAATGGGCAGTGGGACTATGCCGTCACTTCCGTGACCAACACGCCGGGCAGGCCATCGGTGTGGGACGGCAAGATACTTGTGCCGTTCGCGCTTGAGTCGAAGCTGTCTGGCGTTGGAAAACTCCTTGAACCCGACCAGTTCCTTTGGTATACGCGCACGATCGACTGCAAAAAGCGTCCGGGCGAGCGCATCCTTCTGCATTTCGGCGCGGTGGATTTCCGCACAATGGTGTTCATCGGACACGACGAGGTGACCGGCATGCCGCATGAGGGCGGACAGAATCCGTTTACGCTCGACATCACGGACTTCGTGAAGGATGGCGCAAACGAGCTTACGATCTGCGTGTGGGATCCCACAGAGGACTTCGTAAACTCTCGCGGCAAGCAGAGCTTCGATCCGAAGGGATGCTTCTACACGCGCGTTTCCGGGATATGGCAGACGGTGTGGATGGAGAACGTGCCGGAGACATACATCGAAGGCTACACGGTAGAAACCGACATCGATGCGGGGACTGCAACCCTCAGGTTCAGTGTCCGCAGCCCTAAATTCAACAGGCCTGAGGTCGAAGTCTCGGTGGCTGGCGTAAAGGCTACGAGCGTGAACGGTTCGGTCATGATCAGGATGCCGAAGGGCTTTAGGCTGTGGAGTCCAGAGGAACCGAACCTCTACGATTTTGTCGCACGGTGCGGCAATGACAGCGTGAACGGGTATTTCGGAATGCGCAAGTTCGCCAAGGGGAAGGATAAGGATGGCGTACTTCGTTTCTTCCTCAACAATCGTCCATACTACGTGATGGCGACGCTCGACCAGGGATGGTGGCCGGACGGGCTCCTCACGCCGCCTTCCGATGAGGCGATGGCCTTCGACATCCAAACGCTCAAGGACTGTGGCTTCAACACGATGCGCAAGCACATCAAGGTTGAACCGCTCCGCTACTATCATCTCTGCGACAAGATGGGGCTTCTCGTCATTCAGGATCTGCCGAGCGGCGCACACAACTGGAAATCTCCACTTGAGGCGAAGACCACTGCCCGCTATTGGCTTCAGCGCAGGGAGCAGATGGAGATGATGGATGCCCTTCAGGCGGTGCCTTCCATCGTGATGTGGTGTCCGTACAACGAGGGATGGACCCAGCCAGGGGAATTTCTGACGCATTCGATGCTTGATTTCGTCCGCCGCCACGACACGACCCGTCTGGTGAACGGCCCCTCCGGCTGTTGGGACTGGGAGGGTGGACACCTTCTGCCGACTGGATGGGTCAAGTGGGAGAAGCGCGTAACTACGGAGCACAAGCCCGCCGGGGTATGCGAAGCCGCCGACGCGGTCGATGCCCACATATATCGCGGCCCGGAGATGCTTGCCGTGAACGACAGGCGCATTTCATTCCTGGGCGAGTTTGGCGGATTGGGTCACCCGGTGGAGGGCCATTTGTGGAAGACCCAGCAGGACGGAAAGGGCAACTGGGGGTATGGCGGCATCAAGGACACCGCAACGCGCGAGGGGCTTGAGAAGACCTATCTCGGACTTATGGACAAGCTCGCTCCACTTGTCGAAAAGGGTCTCGCCGGCAGCGTGTACACCCAGACGACCGACGTGGAGATCGAAATCAACGGTCTGATGACTTATGATCGCCGGGTCTTGAAGTTCAATCCTGCGGTCTTGAAGGCGGCGCACGAGAAGATCATAGGGATCGTCAAGTGACACACTCGCGCATGGGTACTGTGTTTCCGTTCGTTGGTGGGGCCTTGAAGCGTTTGCGGTAGGCGGTGCGCAGGGCATTGGCGGTGCGGTAGCCGCAGGCTGCGGCGATTGCCTTCAGCGGCAGGGCGCGGTTCCGCATGAGCGTCTTCGCCCGTTCAAGCCGCACATCGGTAATGGCGGCCTTGATCGTAGTGCCTGTGGCTTGCCGGAATCGGATTTCGGCAAGACGGCGGGAGCATCCCATTTCGGCGGCGATGTCCTCGACCGTAAGCCCGTCTGCGACCCGGTTGCGGATGGTGTGGAGCGCTCGTTTCACCTTTACGCTGAACCCAGAGACATCCTGCTTCGTGCGCGTGGATCCGCGATGGATGACGCCGAGAGTCCCGTAGCGGCGGCATGTGCCGTTGAGTTTCGTGGATTTAAGCCTGGCGCAAAGGAGGTCGGCCGCCTCCCATCCGCCGCGCTCGAAGTCGGTAAGGATGCTCGACAGGCGAGGACGAGATGATTCGCAAAGGCTCGCTATGTTGTCTATGCCGAGAACGGCGATGTCCCCCGGGACGTTCCAGTCGTTCAGTTCCGCGATGCTGAGTACATCGTAGGCCGTGCGGTCGTTGGCGGTGAATATGCCTACAGGCCGGGGCAGCTTGCGAAGCCATCGCTCAAGCGACCGCGTGTCGCCATGCGGTCGCCGCCGGGCCTCGTAGATGTGGCATTTGTGACCATGGAGGCGAATGGCGTTCGCGAAGGCCGTGCCTCTCTCTTTCGACCACTTTGACGCAGTGCCGTCTCCCACGAATGCGTAGTCGGAGCATTCTCCATGGATGAGCGTGTGCGCCGCGAGTCTGCCGCCCTCCGCGTAGTCCTGGATCACATCGAGGCTCTGCCCGCCGGATGGTCTGGATCTATCCATGTATACGGTAGGGATGTTGGCGAAACTGCGTGCAGGAAGTGCGTGCGCATCATTCCATGCGAAGACTATGCATCCGAGTGGCTTCCAGAAGTCGATCAACCTACGGAGAGTGGACGGGTTGATCGCATAGTCGACGATCCGCTCCTGGTAGTCGTTCCCGAAGCGCCGCCGGATGCCGGCAAGCGATTCGGAATAGAGGCGGGCGTCTTCCGGCAGCAGGACTAGGATGTTGTTCATGGATGACAGTATACCATATGTCAGAAATTCCGTTTCGCGTTTTTGAATGTACATTGATTCGCATTTTTAAACGAGGGAGGTGTACAATACTCCGCAAATCAACATCCCTGTCAAGATTAGGAGTGCAGACCATGTGTCAGTCGTCAATGATGCCAATCGTTTCACTTGCCGTAGCGGCAATCGCGTGCGTTGAGGCGCACGGTGTAACCTACACCTACTGGAATGGCCCTGAATGCGGGGACTGGTGGAGCGAGGCGAACTGGACGTCTGGCGTTCCGAAGGGGAGCGATCTTGTGCCGAGGTTTCCCAAGGCGGAGAAGCCCGATGCCGGCACGACGGTCTCGATTACCAATGCCGCTGCAATTGACTGCTCCTATCTGCTTTTCACTGATGGCGAGTGGAAGCTCAACCTGCGCGGGACGCTGTCGCTTCCGAATGCGAGTTCTGATAACCGCACGGTTTTGGTTGAGAGCAACGCCAAGTTGACGGTCGAGGGAGGCGTGCTTGAAGACATGTCCTTTGCCGCTACGACGGGTACGGGCGGCGGGTGCGCGTCCGTCGAACTCAGGAACGTAGTGACGAGAGGATGCTATACGTTCAAGCGTGGCGGCAGCGACGCGGATTCGCCGGATACGTACACGGTCGATGGTGGAGTGCATCGCTTCCGCACGTGGTATCCGCGTCTCTACGACAACATGGTCGTAAAGGGCGGCATCGTCCGTTTCGGCAGCATCCACGGCTACGACCGTTATGGCGAGGGCAAGGACACTCGCCAGCGGACGGCACTTGAGGTTTCCGGTGGGCGTGTCGTCATCGACGGGACAGATGCGGAGATAACCAGCGGTTCGGTCGGCATTCTGGCAGGTGATCGCGGTGTCGTAGATGTCACGGTAGGTGGAAGCCAGGTCTGGCTGGCCAATGGCTCGGCTGACGGAAAGCACAGCGTTGACGTGAGCTGGAAGGTTCAGGACAAGGCGCTCTTCCGCGCGGCGGGGCCGTATGTGGTGAACGGCCTGTCTACCGGGCGCGTCGAGGTCACCGGCGGACGCTTCGTGATGACGAGTTCGTTCGCGAACTGGGCGGGTTCGAATGTCGGCCGCTATTCGAGTGTCTTGCTGGACGGCGGCATCTTGGACTTTGACTTTGCCTCGTCCGGTTCTCTGCAAGGTACGAAGACGGATGTCGCCGGAACTGCGCATCGGCTCATTGCGGGCGTGAATGGCGCACGTCTGCGCAACCGCAACAACGTGACCGTCACGATCGGCAACGAAGGGTTCGTGTCGGCGGATGGCGGTACGGGTGGCGTGACCTTCGACGGACGCGGCCTTTTTGCGTTGACGGGCGCGAGCGCATACGATGGCGGCATGACCGTGCGCGGTTGCGTCCAACCCGGCGTGACGACGGGTGCGCTCGGCACGGAAGGGGTGACGTTGCGTGACGGCGGTACGCTATCCGTGAACCTTGCCTCGACGGTTCTTCCTCCGCTGACGTTCGCGAACGGGGCGAAGATCAGGTTCGCGAATGCCGCCGCAAACCTTACGGTTCCGTCCATCACTGGCGCAGACGTTTCCGTGCTCGCGTTCGACTCTGATGCCACGCGAGAGACCTTCGGCGCGACGGACGCCCGCTTTGTCCAGAGCGAATCCGCTCCCACGCTGGATGCGCTTGGTCTTCCGACAACGCCAATCGTATCCGTGACGCGTGAGTCTGGAAACAGTGCGGCGGAACTTCACCTGCTTACGTATGATGCGGGGACGAAGCGCTTCCGTGCGTCGACTTACACGGCGGGTGTGGACGGCGGGGCGAATGCGATTGCCTATGTCGAAAAGGAAAGCGTCATTATGGACGGCCAGACTGTCGGCGCATTGGTCGTAAAGGGTGGACTCGTCAGCGGAAATGGAAAGATCGGTTCGGGTTCGGGCAACGCCTACCTCGTTCTACTGTCCCATTCCAACAGCGGCTATCAGGGACAGTTGACGGGCGCGGGCTCGCTCGATTTTGGCGGCGCACGCGGCCACGTCCTGAGCGGCGCTGGCGTAAACGGCATCATAGGCTGTGGAGTGAACGGATATCTGAACGGCACCGGCGGCATCGTCTTCTATGCAATGGACAACGGCGGAACAATCCTCCATCGTGCGCAATCCTACACGGGCGGCACCAAGGTTCTGGGCGGCACGGTAGAACTGAAGGGAAGTGGCGACCATGTTGGCGCATTCGGTCCGGGAACTGTCGAGGTGCTGGGCGGCGAATACACGGGCGGCAGCGTCCGTTTCAACCTGGCAGGCGCAACGCATGCGCAGGATTTCAGCATCTCCGGCTTTGGCGCGAGGACGGATGTGAAGACAGGCGCACTCGATTTCAGGGCCGACACGACGCTGACGGGGCAGATCACGCTCGTCAACGACGCGATGGTTTGCGCGACCGCAGGCAATGCCGGGACGTTCGCGAAGCCAATCTGCGGTACTGGCGACCTTTACCTCGGCGGCGAAGGAACGCTTGTCGTGCCGGGCATCGACATTGATGGCGACCTTCATGTTGATGGCAACGTCACGACGACGGGTGCGCTGCTCACGGGCAAACGCTTCCTCTTTGTTGACGGGACGCTCATGTTCGAGAACGATGCCGACGTCACGGTAGATGCGAAGGTTCTGGGTTCCGGACGGATTGTGCTGGCGGGCACGGGCAGGGTCGAGTTCGCCGACCTCTCGGTCTTCGATGGCACGGTCGATCTTGCGGGACGGGATGCGGCAATCGGGACGATATTCGGCGTCCCCACGATTACGAATTCGTCAGAGACGGCGGCGACGCTGACGGTGGCGGGCGCGACGAATGCCGTCTACTTCGGCTTGATTGGCGAAGGCGTCAATCTGGATATAGGCGGGACTTTCCGGCTTGGGACGACGGCGGAACTGCCGACATCGGCGGAGGTTTCCCTTGCGGGCGGCGAATTGGTGCTGTGGAGGCCGACAACCGTCGGGACGCTTTCAGGCACGGGACGAGTCTCCGGCGATGTGCTGACGGTGACTGGTTCGGCCACAGGCCTGCCGGTGCAGTCTGCCGAGACCGATCTGGCGATATCCTTCGATTTCTATCCGTCGCTCACGTCGATCACGGGAAACTGGCGCCTCAAGCCGGTTGGCACGGGGGCGGCGCTTGTGTGGCGGCGCGGCACGGTAATCGTCGTAAGATAAGGAACAAGGCAAATGATGCGCAAAATCTTTCCCCTACTTGCTGTCGTCTGTGCGACAGGTCTGGCAGTCGCCGCGCCGCACGTCCTTGAGATGGATGTGCCTGTCTCCGAGACGGAAGAGGGATTTGTCCTCGGCAATGGAGACCTGTCGGTGTGTGCGTACCAGACGGCAGACACGGTCGTATTCCGTTTCGGCAAGGGAGACGTGTGGGATCGCCGCATCGAGAAGGAGCGTGATCCGGATCCGATTACGATCAGGGAATATACGGACATCGCGCTCGGACGCAAGCCGGCGGGAGACTTCACCCGACGTTCGCATGGCGTCGGCCAGGCCTATCCTATGCCGAAGCCGGTTGGCGAGTTCAAGCTGCACATACCGTCCAACCTGCCGGGATTCCCGAAGTGGAGGCAACGGCTCTTTCTGGAGGAAGGGAAGATCGGCATCACGGCAACTTGGTCGAACGGAGTCGAGGTGGAAATCGAGGCGACGGTTGACCCGGAGAAAAACGAATTCGCCTGCACGTGGAAATGCTCTGGCTGGAATGAGGAGACTCGTGTGGGACGCGGCGAGCCTCCCGTGTGGTATTCGCTTGAGCGCGAAGCGGATCCAACCGTTTCCTCATTCTGTAGCGAAGTGGCGTCCGTCGGCTTCTCCAACGCGGCGGGACGCTATCCCGATGCGCAGCCGCTGCCGCCTCCCGTGGCGATCGTCGATGCTACGAATGCGCTCTACTGCATCGATCAGGATTTCTATCCCGACCGACTTTTCCCAGACGGATTCAAATGCCGTATGCAGCTTTGCGTCGGCAAGGACTGGGGGCGTGTGCTTCCAGTGGAGGCTGGGCCTCAACGCGCGATGATGCACTTTTTTGGCTGGAGACGTGATGTATCCGGCTCGGCTGTCGTGAAGGTGACGACGACGCGTGACGTCCAGCGCGGTGCGTCATGGCCGACATATGCGAAACCGACGCCATTCAGGGAGTATCTTGCCCGCGCCAAGGCGGCAGCCGAGGCGTATTGGGTGAAAAGCGCCGTCACGTTCCCGGATGATCCATCCCTCGAAGACCTTTGGTACGCGACATACCACCTGCGGCGGTGCTTCCTTCGGGGAGGCACGGTGCCGCCCGGCCTCTTCCATCCGTGTTCGCTCAGGCACTATTCCCATTGGCACGGCGACTATCACGCGAACTACAACCTTGAGTCGATCTATTGGGGTGAATTCACCGCCAACCGCTGCGAACAGGCGGAGGCGTTCTTCGATGCGGCGGACTACTACCTTCCGGTCGGGCGGATCATCGCAGCGAAGTACTACGGGTGCCGTGGCGTGTTCATCCAGCTTGAGGGGTTCCCCGCCCTCTGTGACGACGACTACAATGGCCGCATCACGCTTGGCCGCATGGCGTACATGACAGGATGGTTCGCGAGCCGCTATTGGGAATACTACACGTTCACGCGGGACCGGGATTGGCTCGCGAAGCGCGGATATCCGTTCATCCGCGAATGTGCGCTTTTCTACCTTGACTTCCTCAAGAAAGCTCCGCATCCCGATTTGCCGCCGAACCTCAAGGACGGCAAATACCATATCTTCCCGTCCATCGCCGGCGAATCTTCCCTCGGCAAGGATCCGATGCGGCTCTGCGACCAGTGGAGTCCGGTGGCGTATGCTCGCCACGCGCTCTACATCGCAGCCGAAGCGGCGCGGACGCTGGACGTTGACGCTGATCTCGTCCGGGATTGGACGGATCGCTACGAAAACATGGCGGGTGCGAGCTCTGGCGCGAAGGGCTACCTCAAGCACTGTCTGCTCGCGTCCTCGCCCGAATATGGCGGCGCACCCCAGCCCTATGTGAAGCCGGGCGCGTGGGACGGCAATCCGCTCAAGCATGATGATCGCGACTTCTGGTATTTCGGTCTCGCGATCCGCGACTGGCTTGGGCGTCTGCGCCAGAATCGATTCCTGCCTGCCCGCGACTATCCGCGATACCGTTCACTCCTGGAGAAGTGGCGGCGGCCAAACGGTTCCGTGCGGGCGATGAGCGTAGCGCATTACGGGCGCACTGGCGGATGGACCGAGACGCTGTCGTGCATGGCGCCTGTGCAGGAAATGGCCATGCAGAGCTGGGATGGCGCGATCCGTCTCTTCCCGCTGTGGCCGACGGACCGGGCCATCTCGTTCCGCGACTGGCGTGCCATAGGTGCATTCCTCGTTTCGGCCTCGTTTGCGGATGGAGCGATAGGCGACGTTTCAATCCGCTCGGAGAAGGGGGCGGATTGCCTCGTCCACGGCGACTGGAAAGTGTACGATGCCGCCGGCAATCCTGTCCCGACCGACCGTGACGAGTTTGGCCGGCTCCGCTTCAAGACTACAGCTGGGGCAACGTATTTGTTGTGGCCTAAATGAGTTCGCTCGGCTCCTTGCGGGACCGTCGTTGGAAATGATGGCCGTGTAGAAGTGTAGAGATTGTAGATTCGCGTAACGCACGACGGTATCCGTACACGCACGACGGCGAGGCGCACCCCTCTTGCGACCGCTTGCGCGGCTCACTTCGTTCGGGGGATATTTCGCCACTGGATACGACACGACGGCGAGAGAGTGTGTCGTCGCTACGTCAAATCCTCAAATGACCAAATACCACAATGCAATCGTAAATCGAAAATCGAAAAATCGTAAATTCCCACTACCCACTACCATCGGGATACAAAATTCATTTCCGGTTGTTGACAGGAAAAAAAACGATATAATTGCGGCGTTTTATTTTTTTTTGCCAGAGAAAGGAAATGCCGTGACTGCAAATGCATCATGCGGGAAAAGGTCTTGCCTGTTCGGATTGGTGGCGGCTGCCGCGTCCATGGCGGCGGCGCCTCTGTTGGCTGGTCAGATAATCTCGTCGCCGACGTTTGTCTACGTTCATCCAGAGAAATCACATCTTTGGTCAACGGTGACCTCCCAAAGCCTTTTGCTGAACATCGATTATCCGGAAGGGGCTACGTCCGCCACGCTTAACGTCATCCCCGCAAAGGGGCAACCCATCTCATATGCGAACATTGCCGATGGGCAGGTCAGCGTCGAATTGCCGCCCGCGACATCCCCCGATACGGAAAACGTATATGCGATAGATCTTACATTCGACAACGGCGTAAGACGGGTGGCAAGAATCGGACACGTCAATATGGGCGCAGATGCCGACAGGAACGTCGGCTCGACACGCGCAATCGGCCCCAAGTCTGCGGCATGGGGCGAGGTGTACAGATCTGCGGTGATACCCACCACCTACGGCATGACAGAGGTGACCGTCAACGGCGAATCTGTGGATGCCGGGTTCGGCGGTGCTGCCGGCTGGCTCTTCCTCGACAAGCCGGATTTCGGGCCTTCGGGGATGTTGGATATCGCAATGTCAACAGCTAACGGCGACTTCGGTGTACGGCTTCGCCGGATCATCAAGGGTCTTGCCGTTTGCGTTCGGTAATCTGTCGCACTCATTCTTGAAAGGGATAAAGCAATGAAGAAAATGATTCTCGCTCTTGTCGCGGTGGCCGGACTTGCGTCCGCCGCAGTGGACTTCAACGCCATACTCGTGCGACAGCAGTGGCCGTGGTCGGCGAACATCGTCGTGGAGTATACGCTCGCGAACACGGCGGGGCGGCCATGCAATGTACAGTTGGCGGCATTCGACGGAGACACGCCGTTGAGCCTGCCGGCGGATGCATTGTCGGGAGATATGTTTTGGGTGGAGGGCGATGGCCTGCATCGCATCGTGATAGATCCGGTGAAGGCTTTCGGTAGCGAGACATTCTCGATCGCCAGCTTCAAGGTGAAACTTGAGACGGCAGAGGCGGTGGCGAACCTGAATGAGGTTATCTACAAGGTATACGACCTGCAGGATGGCGATTGCCGGGATGTCACGCGTGCGGACATCCTGAACGGCAAGATGGGGACGTATGAGACGGACTTCGGCAAGATCGGGCCCGGCTTCAATACGTCCGAGACGGATGTCCTCATCTGGACTGGCGTCACGAACGACATCGTCTACAAGACCACCAAGCTTGTGATGCGCAAGATACCGGCCGCGAACAAGGTCTGGACAATGGGTGACTCCGCCGCCGTCCGAAGTGCCGCGCAGAACCAGAAGAACGGCGAGTGGGAAACGAACCACCTTGTGAAGATCACATACGACTATTGGGCTGGGGTCTTTGAGGTGACGCGCAAGCAATTTGAGCTGATGGTCGGGACGCATGGCGCCGCGAATGACGATCCCGATGCCGACTGTCTGCCGGAGGGCAAATTGGTAAACGGCAACTATGGCGCGGCTGGTCCGTACGCCAAACGCTTTGCGCAGAAGCTGCGCGACAAGACTGGCGTTTCGGGGTTTGATCTGCCGAGTGAAGCCGAATGGGAGTTCGCGTGCCGCGCCGGCACTTCGACCAGTCTCAATTCCGGTCTGGATGCGACGGTCGGCTGGTGGTCGGAGTGCGACGTCAATGTGGCTCGGATAGCATGGATGAAAGGCAACAGCGATGGTGTTCTTCATCCCGTCGGGGTCAAGTCGCCAAATGCATTTGGCCTGTATGACATGCTTGGAAATGTGATGGAGTATACCCGCGACACGCGAGGGGGAACGTCGGAAGCCTACATCGCCTCATTTGGGTCTGGATGGACGCCTGAAACGATTGTCGTGGATCCTGCCTCGCCGCAGGGAGGATATGACCTTCTGAAAGGTGCCGCAGGAAACTCGTATGGCGCGTACGTCCGCTCCGGCGACAGGACTTTCAATGTCCAGAATTGGACTACCCCAAACGAATTCTATGGATTCCGCATTTTCATGAAGGAGTGACGCCATGGTATCATTGTGTCTTGCGGCGGCGGTCGCGCTGGTCGGGAACGGAAGCTTCGAGGACGTTGATTCTTCCGGTCGTGTCATCGGCTGGTCTGTGCCGAAGCATTTCAGGTTCGAGAAGGGGTGTGGCATGAACGGTACGGTCGGGCTTGCTTACGACAATGCGTCCGACGCTTCGTTCTACAAGTATCCTTCGGCGGCAGTGCCGTTCGAGAACGGGAAGCGCTACGAGTACTCTGTCCGCGTAAGGACAGAGAATCTGGATGGGGCGGCGATGCTGTGCATGGAATGGTACGACAAGGACCGCAAGTGGCTCAGCGGCTCATACCAGAACGGATTTCGCGGAACGCACGACTGGGCGCAGCTGAAGGGAGTGACGCCGCCGATTCCCAAGGAGGCCGTCTCTTTGCGTGTCGCTTTTGGAGTAACGAGGAACTCGCTCGGCAAAGCGTGGTTCGACGACCTGTCGGTCACGCTCCTGGAACGGCCCGTCCTTGGAGGCTTGTACAGCGACACATACCGGAACATCGCCGCAGACGGATCGGTGCGCTTCCATGCTGCGGTCAACATGAGGGAGCATCCCGATGCGAAGGTATGCTTCACCTACGAGGATGCGTCCAAAAAGCGCGTGTGCCGGGAGGTGAAGCCGCTTGGAGACGGTGCCGACATCGTGGTGCCGGTCACGGGGCTTAAGATGGGTGAACAGGATGTCGCTTGCGAGGCGATTCAGTCGGACGGGACCTTGCTCGGACGGGAGACGATGCGCTTCACGAGAGTCGAGCGGCTTCCAGAACGGAAGACGTGGATCGACCGCAAGGGAAGGACAATCGTCGACGGCAAGCCATTCTTCCCGTTGGGCATCTACCTTGGTGGAGTAAGCGACCGCGAGCTCGACCCGAACTTCCTGTCCGGCCCTTTCAACTGCGTAATGCCATACCAATGCACGCGGGCAGGGCTTGACCGCTGTCAGGAGTTCGGCATAAAGGTGATCTATCCGCTGAACGACCGCTGGCCGTGGGTGGAGAAGTGGCGGGCGAAGGGCATCGAGACGGACGAGGATGCGGAAAGATGTGTCGAGGCGGAGATCGCGAAGGTAAAGGATCATCCTGCGCTGTTGGCCTGGTACGTGAACGACGAGATTCCGATCGAGAAGTTCCCCCAGTTGCTCAAACGGCAGCAGACGATAGAGAAGGCCGATCCGGGCCATCCGACATGGGCCGTGCTCTACCAATTCGGCGAAGTGCGCAGCTACTACCCGACGTTTGACGTGATAGGGACAGATCCATATCCTGTTCCCAAATCCACGATCGGCAACGTCTCGATGTGGACGAGGACGACGCGCGACGAGGTAATGGGGCTGAAGCCGATGTGGCAGGTTCCGCAGGCTTTCGGCTGGGGAGACTGGTCTGGCGATCCCAAGCGAGGCCGCATGCCAACGCGGGAGGAAATGGTCAACATGTTCTGGCAATGCGTGGCAAACGGCGCCAACGGCATCGTGTGCTGGTGCTTCCGGCTCAACTACAGGAAGGATGGCTTCGATTACGGAAGATGGGCCGACACGTGCGCGGCGGCGGCGAGCCTGAAGCCTTATACGCCGATCTTCCTTTCCGAAGAGGATGCGCCGGCAATCGAAAGCGGCATAACGGAAAGTCTGAGCGTCCGGTCGTGGCGGCACAAGCGGCACACCTACGTGGCCGTGGTGAACAACACGCGTGAGCCACTGGAGGGAAAGGTCAGGCTCAAAGGCAATCCGATCACCTCTGCGTCCGTCCTTGAAGGAAACGCCAAAGTCTCTGTCGAGGCCGGAGCCATTGCGGTGTCGCTGCCGCCGATTGGTTTCGGCATGATTCGCCTCGATTGACGGGGAGGATGCCATTGCCATAGAAAAGCGGTTTGCGATTGCATTTGACCATTTGGGTATTGAATAATTTGGGGACTAACAACTAAAACCTGCATTTCTACACTTCTACATGGCTAATTTCACGACGATGGCGGGAGGGAGGGACGCAATTCATTGCGTCCGTGTTCTCGGTCGCAGTAAACTGCGACCCTCCCCGACCCTCCCGTGCCATGCGCGACGACGCCATCGCTCCGTGCTCCACTATGCTATAATATGCGGG
>CAVFWS010000019.1:14470-21250 GCA_963626295.1 Clostridium sp. CAG:138 | reverse complement strand
ATGCACCCCGACGGAACGCAACCATTGTACCACAGCCCAGATCCGAAAGTCAACGGCCTCGGAAGAAATTCAGACACGGCGCGGCTATGCCTTGCCGAGGGCGTCGACCGGACGCTTGCACGCCGCGAGCAGCGCGGGGACGAGGGATGCGAGGATGCCAAACGCATACACGATCGCCACCACCCACACGACATCTGATGCGACAAGCCTGTACGGGATCGAATCGAGCCCGTAGACGGCCTTCGGGAACACCTCGATCCCGAAATGGGCGAGCTTCTCCACGAGCGTCTGAAGGTTAGCGAGCACTCCCCATGCGGCAAGCAGCCCAAGAATCACGCCGACCGTACACTGGAACAGCCCATGCACCATGAATACGGCCATGATGCGGCGCTTGGGGAAGCGGAGCGCCTTCAGGAGGCCTATCTCGGAAGTCTTCTGCACGGTCAGGACGAGAAGCGTGTTCATCACGCAGAAGAGGGCCACCACGGTTATGAGCATCAGCAGCAGGGCGGTCATGTTCTTCTCAACCGCAAGCGCATTGAACAGTTCGCGGTCTGCCTCGCGCCAGGTTATCATGCGTCCGTCGGCGACCTTGCGCACCTCGTCGCACACGCTGTCGAACCGGGCAGGCACGGCCGGCTGCTCGCACTTCACGTGTATGGCGAACACGCCGCCCCTGTCCAGCCCCATGAGCTCGCGCATGTTGGCGAGCGAGGCGACGGCGAAGCCGGAGTCGTAGTCGCGCTGTCCGGACGAGAATATGCCCGCCACGCGCCATTTCACGGGCAGGACGATCTCGTCCCTGTCAACGAGCGTCTTCGGCGAATAGACCGTAACGTCGTCGCCCGTCCATACGCCGAGCTGCCTCGCGAGGTCTACGCCGAGGACGATGGAATCGCCATCAAGGTCATACGTTCCGGAACGCGGGACGCCAAGCCTGTACGCCCTGCTGAACCTTTGCTGGTCCACACCAAGCACGATAGGCGCGGAAACGCGGCCGTCGTGCTCAAGCAGGCACCGGGTGTCGATCTCCGGGGTGGCGGCGACGACACCGGGTATCCTCTCGATCCTGTCCACTGTCGCATCTTCGTTCTCGATGACCCTGCCGGACCCGTACGGGACGATGGATATGTGGGGCTTGAAGTCGAGTATCTTCCTTTCCCACATGTCGCCGAAGCCGGTCATCACCGCCCGCACGATTATTACGGCGGCTACCCCCAGCAGTACACCCAAAACCGAAACGCACGTGATGACAGACGTCACCGAGCGTTTCGGCTTCAGGTACTTCAATGCCAGAAATAGGGGAAAGGGCATTGACTATGCTATATGGTGAACACCGATACGTTGAACATCCTGTACTTGTTGCACGTATCGAGGGCGAACACGAGATACTTGTGGTACGAGTCCAGCGAGCAGCGGATGGTGACCATTGCGCTCTTCGACGTCTTCGAGATCTCGCGGATGCTCTGGTCGAACTGCTTCGGGCTCATGAGCCGCCCGTTGAACACCAGGCCGCCGGAGCCTATGTCGATCTTCACCTGGGTGTCGTTCTCCTCGGCGGACGATGCGGCCGCGGGCGCGGGGCGGTTCGCGTTAAGCTTCGAGAAGATGTCCTCCTGCTTGATCGTGACGACGAAGAAGATGATCAGCTCGAACACGACGTCGATCATCGGCGTCATGTCGAGCTGCGGATTCTCCTGCGGCTTGCGTGCCATGGTCAGCCCTGCTGCTCTTCTTCGCCCTCAACAGACACGTTGCGAAGGCCGTTGAGGATCTCCATCGTCATCGTCGTCATCTTCAGGATGAGGCGGTTGGCCTTGTTGCGCGTCGCGTAGAATATCGCCTGCGCCGGGATGGAGACGATCAGGCCGGCGGCGGTCGTCCAAAGCGCCTGGCCGATGGAGTTCGCCAGGGCGGCCGCGTCGCCCGCTGCGCCGGACGCGAGGGCCTGGAACGTCAGAATCATTCCCTGCACCGTTCCCAGAAGGCCGAGCGACGGGCCCAGGTTGCCGCACACTGCGATCCAGTTGAGGTGCTGCTGTATCTTCTCCTGCTCGAAGTCGGAGGCCACCGTCACCGCCTCCTGTATCACGTCGAAGCCCTCGTCGATGTGCTGGAAGGCGGCCTTCACGATGGACGCCATCACGGAGGGGTTCTTGTCGCAGGCCGCCAGAGCCTTGGCGACGTCCCCTTCCGTCATCGCCTCCGTCACGCCATCCATGAGCTTCTTCGGCATGAGCTTCTCGGGCTTGATGAGGATGAAGGAGTCGATGGCGAAGTAGATCGCCATCGCGCCATCCGCGAAGAGGGCGAACCACAGGAGCATGCCCACGATTCCGGACCCGAACACGATGTCGTAGAAGCCGCCCCCGGAGTTCGTCGTCTGCTTGGACGTGTCCGACTCGACGACATTGCCCTTGTCGTCCGTCAGCTGCCCGTACGAAATGGTGGCCGCCACGGGGGCGCAAACGCACCCGAGGAGGATCATCGCCGCCATTGTAGCCTTCTTCATCTTCTTCATGCTCATGATTTTTCCTTTTCCTTTTTAAGATCCGCGGCCTCCCTGGCCGGTCAATCTGTCAAAAAACGAACGTTAAAGCAATCACTGCCTGGCCCAGACGCTGTTCGGGTACAGGCGCTTGAGTTCGCCGCGCATCGCGTCGGCGCGGCCGGCCTGGCCGATCTTCTCGAAGCACTGCGCGGCCTTGGCAAGGGCCTCGGGGCGGAGCTGCTCCGCGATCTTGCCGTCCGTGTACATCAGGGCCACGCGGAGGTAGCCGTCGACAAGCGCGGTGCGCAGGGATTCCGCCGACTCGCCCGATGCGAGGATCAGGTCGCCCCGGCCGATCAGAGCCGCGCCGCTCGAAAGGCGGTCGCCGGACGCGGCGGCCTTGACGAGAAGTTTCTCGAGCTGATCCTTCTTGCCCATCTTTATCAGCACCTTCCAGTAGATCGGGGCGAGTTCGCCGGAGTATGCGTTCTCCGGATCCGCCCTCACTACGGAATTGCACGCGTCGAAGGCCTTCTCCGCATCGCCGGACGCAAGGTATGCCTCGGCGAGAAACCTCGCCGCGCGCAGGTCCCACTGCAGGTGGTTGTACTGCTTCACTATGCCCTCGAAGTACTTGATGGACGCCGTCGCGCGCCCCTTCTGGACGTTGTCCACGGCCTTGTCCCAGCCGGCCGGCTCCGCGATCTCCATCTCGGTCACGTCGGAGGGGGCGATCTCCGCCTCAAGCACCGCCCCGTTCTGCTTGGTCGTCACAAAGTAGGTCTTCGACTTGAGGCTGTAGCGCACGACGCCCTTGTGCGGGCCCTGTGCGTCAGTGATCGTACCAATGATGTCCCCAGCCGCAGCGAATGCCGCCGCAGACACCGAAAGCGCAATTGCCGCCAGAATCATTTTCATCAGTCTTGTTCCTTTGCCTTTAAAACCGTCGTTCCGTCAAAGCTCAGCCTTGGCCTGGTTGATGCTGTTCTGCACCGAAGTCCTGGCCTTCCCGTTCGGGTACACGTCGAGGTACGCCTCCCCGTACTCCACGATCTTCTGCGCGAACTCCTTCTTGTCCTCCTGCCTCGGGAGGAGCTTCGCCATGAGCGGCAGCGCCGTCGCGTAGCAGCGCTCGAGGTTCTTCAGCTGCTTCGGGGTCATCTTCGAGACGGGATGCTCGTCGTCAGGCTGGTGCGACTGCAGGAACGCCTGGTAGCCGCCGACCGCGAGGCGGAGGGTCGCCTCGGCCTCGGCCTTGAGCTGCATCGTCTCCTCCGCCTCCATCTTGCGCACGAGTACGTCCGACGACTCGAGCATCATCTCGTCCTCCATCTCCGGGCGGTACTGGCGCACCTTCTTGACCGCGCCGACAGCGGCGTTGAAGTACTTGGTGCGGAGGTTGTTCTCGCGCTCGCGGCGCCCCTCCTCCGAGGCGACCCTCGCGAGCAGCAGGTACGCATCGACGACGAGCGGGCTGCGGGGGTTGCCCTCGATGAACTTGTCGAGGGCCTCGTGCGCCTCGGCGTTGCGCCCGGCGCCGAAGAGGGCCTTCGCCTCGCCGATCTGCGCACAGGCCGCCACGTACGCCTCGTTCGCCGTGCCCTTCGAGACGTCGGCCGCCTTCTGGTAGATCATCTGCGCCGTGTCGTACGCCTTGGAGTCCACAAGCGCGTCGCCGGCGTCGAGGAACTGCTTCGGCGTGTAGTTGCCGGAGGTCTTGGCCATCTGCTCGTACTGCTCCACGGCCTCGGCCTTGCGCCCCATGTCCATGAGGGCCTTCGCGAAGAGCGGCACGGAGTTCTTCGCCTCCGGGGTGCGCGGGAATTCCTTGGCGAGCCGCGCGAATGCCTCCTTGGACTTCGCCATGTCCCCCGACGCGGAATGCACGGTGCCGAGCATCACGAGCGCCCGCGGCGCGTACTTGCCCCTCGGGGAGGCCTCCATGTACGAGTTGTAGCACTTCGCCGCCTGCGCCATGAACGCCTTCTCGTCCATCTTGCCGATGGGATGCTTCAGGCGCTGCCACGTGTCGCCCTCCAGGAACTGCGCCTGCTCGCGCATCGTCGCGAGCTTCTTCCTGTCGTCCGAGGAGGTGAGCGGGGACTCGATGCCGGCGGCGGAATCCTTCACGACAAGGCGGAAATCCTTCACGGCGGAGAGCACGGAGACGGCGGCTTCCTTGCGCACCTCGGCCGCGGCCGCCGCGACGGCGTTGGTCTCCGCGTCCTGATAGAGCTCCATGCCGCGGTTGCGCTCGAGCATCGCGAGGGACAGGCGGGCGTTTACGCGGTCCGTCACCATCTTCGCCGCCGCGAGGTACTGCTTGAGGTAGTCGATCTGCTTGGCCGTGTCGCCCTCCTTGCCGTAGCACGCCGACATCATCTGGAGGGCCTGCACGCGGTAGGTGGAGTTCGAGTACTGGCCTATCACCGTGTCGAAGTAGTGCAGGGCCTGGTCGTAGTCCTCGGCCTTGAACGCCGCCCCGCCGAGGGACATCGCCATCTGCGCCGCCTGGTAGTGCGTGGGGTACAGGCGGAAATACGTGTCGTACAGGCGCTGGCTCTGCGCACGGCTGCCCGTGGACATCTCGCGCCCGGCGAGGCGGAGCACGTCGTCGCCGACCTCCCTGGCCCACTTCGGGTTCACGCCCGAGAAGCGCTCGGCGAAATACCCCTCCACGGCGTCGCAGTCCAGCCGGAGGCCCGCCTTCTCCTTCGCGTCGCGGGTTTCCCTCCAGGCCTCGAAGTAGCACTCGGCGAGATGCGCCACGGCCTTCACCGAGTTCTCCGTCTCGGGGTACTGCGAAAGCACCTCGTGGAACGCCTTGATCGCATCCTTCCAGCGGGCCTCGCGGTACGCGGCGTTCGCCGTCTTGAACTGCATCTTGCGGACGTTGTCGATCTGCGCGGCCGTCACGTTCGTCTTGATGTCCTTCTTGTAGCGGTCCTTGACGAACTTGCGGATCGTCTCGGAGAGTTCGCCCGCCGTGGCCGCCCAGCTCGATTCCGGGTACTTCACGAACACGTTGATCGCGTGGTTGAACGCGCCGGAGCCGTTGCGCTTCGCGCCGCTCTTCGCGCCGAAGAGGAGATCCTTGATCTTGTCGTCGTTGGGCTTGGGCTCCTTGAGTTCCCTCTGGACCTCGTTCCAGAGCATCTCCGCGAGCAGATAGCGGCAGTTCGGCATCGGCGAGAGGCGTATCATGCCCTCAGTCCCGTCAGGGTCGAGAGACTTCAGCTGCTCGTGGATGTCCTTGAGCTGGGGGAGGTACTCGTTGACCAGCTCCTGCGCACGGGCGACGTTGCCGCGCGCCATCTCCGAATGGGCCTTGAGGGCGACGGCCTGGCCGAAGCGCACTATCAGGTCGCTCATCCACAGGAGCCTGTCGGCGCGGAGCGAGGCCTTCTTGATGTATGCCTCGCGCTTCCTGGCGTCCTTCTCTGTGGAGGCGAGCTGGAGGCATAGTTCAGCCTCCTCCACGCCGAACGTGGCCCACCTGTCGTCCTTGAGCGGGAGCTTGAGCAGACCGTCATACACGGAGATCGCCTGGTCGAACTTCTTCTCGGCCCGCAGGATCTGTATCCACGTGTACGCGGCCTCCTCGTAGAAGTCCATCAGCTCCTTCGTCGGCGTCGGCACCGCCTTGAAGAACTCGCCGTACAGCTTGCGGCACTCCGGCAGCTTCTGCCTCGCGTAGTAGGCGTTGGCCATCGCGATGCTCAGGGCCCAGTACTCCGGCGATCCCTTCTTCTTCTTGGCGAGAACGCCCTGGACCTTGTCGAAGTGGCCGAGGCGGAGGTCGCCCTCCTGCTCCAGCACCTCGAGGCGGGCGGACATCACGGGCCACTTCTCCTTGGCCTTCGCGATGACCATTGACGCCAGGTCGGGCATGTTGGCCTCGATCAGGGCCTTGATGAACGCGCACTCGTCATCCATCTTGGCCTTCTCCGCCGCAGGGATGGTCTCCACGGCGGGCTTGTTGTCCTCCTCCGCCGCGGCATCCGCCGCCCGCGCCACGACAACACCCGCAAACGCAAACGCCGCGAGAGCGGAAACTGTAAATCTATGAAAACTCATGTGCCGCATTATACGATAAAACATTTCTCCGCGCAAGGGGTGTGTTCTCATAAAAATCTCCGTCATTTTTCACCCCCGTGCGTGAAGAACCTCAGAATACGATCGCCACGTCGGGAAGCGCCTTGCGTATCCTCCGCATCTCTTCCCTCGACACCGGACACGAACTCAGCGCAAGGAAATCAAGCCGCTTCCAGCCCGAAAGGTCCGAAGGC
>CAVFWS010000019.1:0-14460 GCA_963626295.1 Clostridium sp. CAG:138 | reverse complement strand
AGCCTTGGCAGGGACACGAGCCATTCCGGCACCACCGATATCGGGTTGCCGTCAAGGGATATGTCCTCAATCATCGGCCAGTCCCTCATGACCTCCGGCACTGCGGCAAGCGCATTCCTGCACAGGTAGATCCGGCGCAGGTCCTTAAGCGATGACAGCTCGCGCGGCACGGCCTTTATCCTGTTGCCGTTGAGCCTGAGCCACCTGAGCTTCGTGAGGGCCGAGACGCCCGCCGGTATCTCCGTGATCGCGTTGTCGTCGAGGTTGAGATAGTCGAGCGTATCCGCCCAGCACGAGAAATCAGGGATGCTCTCCATTCCGTTGCGGCAGAAGTAGAATTCCTTCAGACCCTTGAGGCCAAAGGCCGCGGCGGGCACCTCCTTCGTCCCCCGCTCCGACAGGTCTATCATCTTGATCGAATCAAGCCCCGTCAGGTGCGAAGCCGCCAGCTCGCCCCTGTCGCCACGCAGGATCACCCGCACGATGCCGGCCCGGTTGGTCTCGGCCAACGGCCGAAGCCCGATCACCGTAGGGACATCCTCCGGCTTGCCCTTGTTGTCGAAGCATCCGGCACACGCGATCGCCGCCAGACAAACTACAATCCACCTGTTCATGCCGTCAATTATACCACACTTCCTGCGCGATGATGCGATTGCGCCACGGGGAAAGAAAGCGTCGCCAACATGGCCGCCCCTCAGGTGAAGAACGTCTCCGGCACAAAGCACGACGCGAGGACGTGCCCCTTTACCAGGGCAGTCTTCACGCGCACCGGGCGTCCCTTGAATGCCTTGAACGCATCGAGCCACTGCCCGTCGAGGGCGACCGATATCTCGCCCGTGGCGACGTCGAACGACTCCGCGACAAGTTCACGCGGACTGTAGCGTATCCCCGTGCCGAGCGCCTTGGACACCGCCTCCTTCGCGCACCAGAACCGGATGAGCGTCGAAGGCGCGTCCGAGCTCTCGGCGGCAAGCTCAAGCTCATCCTTGGAGAATACGCCGTTGGTGAACTCCTCCGAGAGGTCGCGGGACGCGAGTTCCGCATCTACGCCGACTCGGGCATTCGACGCGACTACGGCCACCACGAAATCCCGCGTGTGGGATATGGCGACGTCGAGCCGCGCCTTGAGGTTGTCCGACCAGGCGCCTATCGCATGGGGCTTTCCCTGGTCGTCCGCCCATATCTGGATATCGGCCGAACTCCACCTTGCCTGGTAGTTCTCCTTGACGAAACGGCGGACGGCCTCCTTGGCGACGATGCGCCCGAACAGCCACTCGGTGCGCCTCTGCGCGGTGCCGGTCATTCCCCTGAAGGCGCGGCGTTCCCCCTTGCCGAGCACTATGTGGGACATGGTCTTGAGCCACAGCTCGGAATTGCGCTCGAATATGGCATAGGGGATGTCCGTGACCAGTGCCGACGAGATCGCCGTGGCCGGGCTTCCGAGCAGTTCGGGGCCAAGCGGCTGGGTGAGATACGATTCGGATGGCGAAAGCACGAGCCTGCAGTACTCAACCGGGACGCGTTCGGTTAGCTCCTCGTATCCGTAGAGCGCGAGCTGGAGCGATCCGTTGCCGTCCGACACCTGCACGTCCGCGATCTGGGAGTTCACGGTTCCGTCCTGGATGCGAAGATAGCACTTGAGCCTCGCCCCCTCCTTGAAGGAGGCCGCGCAGATCGCCAGATGGCGGAGCCTGAACGCAAGCGAAAACGTGCCCTGGAACCGCTTGTGGCTTCGCCACAGCGCGAATCCGTCGGCGACTACCGAGAGCAGGCGCGGATCCAGCTCCCACTGCGGCAGCGACGTGTACGACACGGCCCCCTCGAGGCGCGGCACCTCCACCTCGTAGTCGATCCCCCCCTCGCTCCACAGGTCGGCCTTGCGTATGCACTGGAGCCCCCTGCCGGAATCGAGCCGTTCGGGATATATCTCGTTGTCAGTCCAGTGGACGCTTCTCGGATTGGCCAGCGGCGTCGGGACGAAGGCCGTGCGTTCCGGAAGACCGTCGTCAAAGGTGAACGTGGCAAGGCATACGGGAGACGTCATGGAAGAATTGGGTCCGGCCTCCCTGATCGTTGCGCGGACGACCGCCCTGGACGGGTCTGACGAATGTATCCTCTCCGCGCGCACCGATATGCGCAGCCTGTCATCCACGAACGCGACGGAACCGCTCGACTGGAGATCGTCCATGGCGACCAGCCTTCGGTTGGGCACCAGTCTCGCCGCAAGCTCGGCCATGATCTCGGCCGCCGCCGGCAGCGCAAGCAGGGTGAAGCCCCTGAGCTTGTGGTCCGAATACGATATCTGCGAAGTGCCTATCGCGAAGTCGGCGAAGAAGGGGTCCTCGTCAATGGAAAACGTCTTGACGACCTCCATCGACTCGCCGGAGCCGCCGGACGTAACCTCGGCGTCCGAGATGAGCGGGAACCTCGTGCCGAAGTCCAGCTGGCGCTGCCGGCGTTCCCTCGCCGCGACGGCGGCCGCCGCCCGGGCCTTCGCGCGGACGCCCGGCCTGGACGGCCCGGCGGAGGCCCGCTCCCCGGCGAACATCGGCTCCTCGCCGGGGAGGTTCATGTGCGGGAACTGCCTCGAGAGGCGCATCTCGGAATCGGCCTTGACCTCGATGGAGAGCGGGGACGAAAGGTCGAGCGGACGGACATGCCTCCCCGCGAACAGCGGTGCGGCGTCCACCGGCGCGCCGAATGCCGCAAGCTGCGCAAGGGCGTGCTGGAACTGCACGAGCCCCGGACGGTGGATCGTGTTGGAGCACATCGCGCAGAACTCGCATCCGCGCAGGGCGTCGCGCACAAGGGACGTGAGCACGCTCCTGGGGCCTACCTCCACGAATGTCCTGTAGCCGTCCGCGTGCATCCGGCGGATGGTCTCGTCGAAACGGATCGGCTCTGTCCATATCAGCGCCGCCTCGTCGCGGGCATGGCGGGGCTTCTCCGACAGTGGCGCGGACGAGGCGCACGAGTAGACCGGCGTGGATGCGGTCTTCCTCACCCACGACTTCGCGAACCTGCGGAAGTCCGCCCTGAACTTGCCGAGCCACTCGAAGTCCAGCGACATCCCCGACGGCGCGGGCATCCCCACGACCGTCTTGCGGGAAAGCAGGTACATGTCCTTGAGGAACGACAGCCGCTCCGCCCGCGGGAACGCGCCGAAGGCGCCGGAGAGGGCGAGTGCGCCGAGGTCGCCGCCGGAGAACCCGACAAGCCCTTCCGGCACGACTCCGCAGGCGGCGAACAGCCTGGCGAGGGCAATCGACGCGGAATAGACGGAGACGAGCGATTCGGCGTATCCCCCGGCAGAGAACACGTCGGCATCCCTGCGGTAGTACGCCGCCGGCGGGAACACGAACGACGCGGGGGAGAACGGTCCCGTCCCGGCCAACGCCTCCTCCAGCTCATCGAACGCCCCCCTGCATTCCGGGAAGAGTATGGCCAGGTCGCAAAGCATGTCGGGATAGAAGGCAAAGCCGCCCGGAAGCACGAACGCAAGCTTGCCGCCCATCGGGGCGGACTCGAAATACGTCCCGGACTTGTCCTTGATGCGCTTGGCCCCAGAGGCTATCCGCGTCGAGGCGAATGCGAGCCGGGACCTCAAGTCCTCTACTGTCTGCGTCACGAACGCCACCACGTGCGTTCCCTGCATCCTCGAGCACGTGTACGCGACGTCCTTGAGCGGGGCGGACGGCGCCTGCTCCAGGAAGCCGCGCAGACGGTCCGCCTCCTCGGCGAGTGCGGCCCTGTCCGCCGCACGGACTATCACGATCTCGCTCGACGAGAAATCTTCCTTGGCGCGTATCATCTGCGGTCCTCCGGCTCCTCCTCCAGCAGCACCGCGGCGCGGCGGCCATCGAAATCGTTCGCGCACACGACGGCACGGCGCGGAAGCGTTGGCGTGCCGATTATCCAGGGCCGCGCCCTGTCGAGCAGGTATGCCGAAGAGTTCACGTTTGAGATCGACTCCAGCGGGCGCCGCCCGGCGATCTGCGGCGGCAGCACCCGCATCCGGAGCGACATCGCGACCTTCGCGAGCGAAGCCGCGGCGGACGCCGTCAGGCAGTGGCCTATGTTCCCCTTCACCGAACCGATGCCCACCAGGGCGCCTCCGGGGCGGTGCATCCCCCACAGCCTCTGCACGACATCAATGTCGGCGGCATCGGCTTCCGGGAAACCCGCCCCGTCCGCCTCGATCATCGCTATCGTGGAGATGGGCGCCCCGGCGGCGGAGGCGCACTCCCCGATGGGGAGGGACTCGGATGACGTCGCGATGCCCCGAAGAAGCGCATAGATGCGATCGTGCGCCGCAAGCGCGTCCGACCTGCGCTTCAGCACGAAGAACGCGCCGCCCTCGCCGGGAATGGTTCCGCACGCATCGCCGTCGAACGGGCAAAGCTCGTCCTTCGTCGAGAACGCGATCTTTCCGGACAGCCCCTCGATCAGTGACCTGCCCATGGGCGGCGTGACGGCCCCCGCGATCGCGACGTCCGCGCGCCCGGATACGAGATCGTCCGCCGCGGCCTCAAGCGCCGCCACCCCCGAGAGGACGCCCGCGTCAAGCGCAGTCGCGACCCCTGCGAACGACGTCTCCTTCGCGACCCAGTCGGCAATGCGGCATCCTGAGGCGATGAGGAGGGCGTCCGCATTCGGCGCCGGAAGCGAATACCTCAGCTTGTCGCGCACATTCTCCATGTACTCGTCCGTCGCGCCGGGGAAGCAACGGCGAAGCACGTCAAGCGTCTGGTCTATGAAAAACGTGTGCTCAAGCCAGTTCACCACGGAGGGATTGAACATTGGGGCGTAGGCAAGGCGCACCGAGCCGCGCCTCGGCTCATGGGAGTGCGGACGCATCCCCGCATCCGCAAGCGCGTCGAATGCGAGTTGCGTGACGAAATACAGGTCCTGGTTCTCCCCCGCATTCATCTGGCGCGGGAACGTCTGCTCGAACGGCCGGCACGAATACAGCTCCCCAAGCTGTCCGCCGACCGTGGGGTACGGAGCGTCGAACACGTTCCTCCCGCCGATCGGAAGCGCGGCGTCGGCCGAAAGCGGCGTCAGCGCGGAACGCTGGCTTATTATGTTCTGCCAGAACGTGCGCAGGCTGTCCGCGCCCGCGAAACGGCAGCTCATGCCCACTATCGCTATCGGTGTCTTTTCCATCGCCACTGATTATACCATCATTTGCGGATGAACACGCGCGTGCCGGGGATGGCCTTCTTCGGGTCGAGCCTGTCCCCTCTCGTTATCCGGCCCTTCGAGTAGTAGTAGGTGGCGGACGAATTCCAGTTGCGTCCGACGATGCGGTATGGCGTGGCCCGGCTCCCCAGCACCCCGAGCTCCCGGAACCTGACGCGATCCTCCAGATCCTTGAGCGACGCAGGCTCCTTTGTGGACTTGGGCTTGCCAGGTTGGGATGCGGCCGGCTGCGTCGCCTTCCTCGGCGACTGCTTCGCCGCCGCATCACCGCCCTTTGCCACAGGGGCATTGCCATTCTTCGCGGGCTTTCCCGCCGTGCCGCCGGGAGGCTTGCCGTAGTAGCTCTCCTGCTCCGGCTCGTTTGGCATATCGGGCGACTTCTTGCTGAAGAGCGTGGCGAATATCCCGGGCTTCGGCTTCGGATCAGCATTGCGCGCATAGTATCCGGACATCGTGTCGGCCTTCCCGTACAGGACCTTCTCAAGGTACGGATCCCCGACGATGAGACGCCTGGCGCGCACATCCGGATCGTGTGCCGGCCTGGACATCAGTCCCAGCCTGCCGCGTACGCTTGGCATGGCGAAGAGCATCCCGCACCGCTTCCGGCCCCGGTGGTTGCGCTTCTGCCACTTGTTCGGGGCTCCGTACGCGACATGGCTGTGGCACACCACGTGCGCATCGTCCACCCGGTATTCCTTCTGGAGGATGGCGAGCAGTTCCCTGATGGCCTCTATCTGGTAGAGCGTGAC
This sequence comes from Clostridium sp. CAG:138, assembly GCA_963626295.1. Classification (GTDB taxonomy): domain Bacteria; phylum Verrucomicrobiota; class Kiritimatiellia; order RFP12; family UBA1067; genus UBA1731. The sequence continues at coordinate 8,509 of CAVFWS010000019.1, read as the reverse complement.
GGGCTTGTCGTGATACCCTACGACCTCGATGCCTATGGAATACGAATCGCACTCCTCCCTGCCGTTCCACATCGACCTCCCGGCATGGAAGGCTTCGCGGTCACGGTCCACGATTCTGTACACCACGCCCTTTTCGTCTATGCAGTAGTGCGCTTCGCCCCGCTCCGACAGCTTGTTGAGGGAACTGCGGGCGCCCGCCTCCGTGGTGTGCAGCACTATGATCCTCGTCGACTTCCTCAGTGGACGCTCTGCGCTTCGCGGGCTTCGGTAGCGATTCGAGAACGACACGGCATCGGCGCACTGGGGCGCAAGGAACAGCGAGAATGCCGCCAGCGCCTTCAGAAGAGCGAACCTTCCTACTGTGTACTGTGGCGGCATTGGCGAACATCGAAACCCGGGCCACGGGGCCTCCGCCCCGTGGCCCGGATGACACGATGGCGGATCAGAACTCGAATCCGCCGCGAATGTACGGCTTGACCAGCGCGTTTGCCTGGGCATTGTCGAAGCTCTGCTTCGCCGAGTCCCAGCTGATCTTGCCGGAGACCTGCTGCGCGACGCAGCCGACGAGAATGCCCTCCATCTGGGGAACGCAGTATTCGACGTCCGCGAAGCAGCGCGAATGCGTCTGCTCGTACCACGGGCCGAGTCCGCGAATGGCGTTCACGAACTCGCCGTAGTGGCCCTCCGCGAAGCCCTTCATCTCCACCGTCGACTTGCCGCCGGCGACCGACGACTTGGAGCCCGCGCAGAACGGGATGGAACGCGCGACGCCCTTCGCAGCCTCATGCTGGAAGATGTCCACGAACTTCTCGTCCCCGTCCATGGCGATCGCGCACTTTGCGCCGTAGTCGTCCTGCATGAGCACCGCGCCCTTGGATCCGATGATGTAGCATCCCGTGTCCGGCACTTCGCCGAAGGTCTTTATGACCTTTGGCATGATCTCGGCGGAGGGCTTCATCGCGCTCTTGCCCGGCCTGGACTCGTCGTAGCCATCGTACCAGAATAGCGTGACCGCCGGCAGGGACTTGCCCCTGTTCTTGCCGAACTTCGCGACACGTTCCTTATACGTGAGCTTGACGACCGACTTCGCCGGATAGGCGATGTCGTTCTTCTCCTCTATCTTGACGCATTCCGCATCGGATACGCCGGCGAGCTCAAGGCCGCGGAACGCGAGGTTCATCGTGTGGCAGGCCATGTCGCCGAAGGCGCCCGCGCCGAAGTCGTGGAAGCCGCGCCACGTGAAGCGGTGGTAGACGTTCGCGCCGAGCTTCCACGGGTCGTAGACCTTCGCGTCCTTCGGGTACTGGTCGAGGAACGGACGCTTCTTCGCCGTCGCGAGCCAGGCGTCCCAGTTCAGGCCGTCGCGCACGCGGTCGCCCTTCTCGCCGCGCGACTTGACGTAGTTCGCCACGCCGTCGCCCTGCGGCCACACGGCGCGGTTCGTCCAGACGTGCACTTCCTTGACGTCGCCGAGGATGCCGCTCTGGATGACTTCCGTGCAGCGGCGCATGGAGTCGAGCGACGAGCCCTGGTTGCCCATCTGCACGATGACGCCGTTGTCCTTCGCCGTGCGGTTGAAGTAGTCGAGCTCCCAGAGGGTGCGCACGAGCGGCTTCTGCACGTAGACGTGGATGCCCTGCTGCATCGCACGGACTGCGACAGGCGCGTGGACGTGGTCGGGCGTCGAAATCGTCAGCGCGTCGATGCCGAGGAGACCCGCGTCGTCGAGGAGGCGGCGGTAGTCCGTGTAGAACGGCACGGAGTAGACGTCGAAGTCAATGCCCTCCTTCGCGAGCTGCATGGCGGCCTTCTCGCGCTGCGTGTAGTCCGCGTCGCAGAGCGCGACGATCTCGACGAAGCCGGACTTGAGCATGGGCGTCCAGTCGCTGTAGCCCTTGCCCATCACGCCGACGGCGGCGAGCCTTACCTTCTGGCAGCCGAACGGGCACCTGCATCCGCCGATCGCGAACAGCCCGGCGCCGCCGAGGCCTTGAAGGAACCCTCTTCTTGATGAATTGAATGCCATCTCTTCTCCTTTGTGTTTGTGTTTTCTGTGTCGTTTACGAAATGTCGGCCATTGTCTTCACCGGGAGGTCGCTGGAGCGCGTCATCGCCATCGGCTTCCTTCCCGAGGCGTCATAGGCATACCCGTCCGGGCCAAGCGGCCACACGACCGGCGCGGTGTTCAGGATCGTGGCCCTGAACCCCTGAAGCGTCGCACCCATGTTGCCGGTGTGGGACGAATTGCTACCCTCGTTCTCGATGACGAACGGGTATTTGAATCCCCTGGCCATCAGCGTCTCGAGGAATCTGGTCCAGTCAAGCGAATCGCTTCCCCCGAACCCCGGCAGGCGTGGCTCGTAGTTGCAGCGGTCCCACTCGTTTGCGGGCAGGGGCACCCCGGCCTTCTTCGCAAGATCGCCGCTCACGGACTGCGCCGGGAAGAGCCGCCCCCAGTGGATCGCCATCGGCGAATCCGGGAAGTTGCGCGTGCCCTTTATGTGGACGCGGCGCAGCCTCCCCATGTCCGTCGCCTCGATCACGGCGCACGGGTCGATGTGCTGCCATATGTCGTGCGACGGGTCGTACGTCTCGGCGAGCGCCTTCGACGGCACGAGCGTGTACATGAGCTTGCGCGCGGCGAGGCATCCGGGGAGGTTGTTGTAGCAGTCGGGCGCGGTGACCGGCTGCCAGCCCTCCATGGGGCAGTTCTCGAAGCACAGCGTGACGCCAAGGTCCTCGGCGTACTTCGCGATCGGCGTGAATACCCTCTGGAACTTGACGAGGTTCTTCTCGAACCCGCCGTCCTGCCGGCCAAGCCCGTGGTCGTACCCCACGAACGTGCCGCACACCACGTCGTTCTCGTCGCCGCCAAGCAGGGCCGCGATGCGGATCAGCCTGAGGATGTGGTTCTGGTTCACGACCTGGTTCTCCGGCTTGCCGCCGATGAGGTTGTCGTACGCGCCGACCGAGACGCGAAGCCCCGTCTCGTTGCAGCGCTCGACCACGCGCTTCGCCGCCTCAAGGTCGAACGTCTCGTAGTCGAGGTGCGTCGCCGTGTGGTCCTTGCGGTCCGAATCGCGGCGGAACACGCAGAGCTCCAGCCCCTGTGCGCCTACGGCCTTTGCGTACGCCAGCACCTGCTCGAAGCTCTTGCCGGGGAATGCGCTCGTCATCAGCCATATCTGGTTGTTTCCCGGCCTTGCGCGGGAGGCGGCGCGCGCGCCTCCCGGCAGCGCCGCCAGCGCGGCAAGCGCGGCGGCGCCCCTGAAGAAATCCCTCCTGCCGTTCATCAGACGACCACCTCCCATCCGTTGCGGTAGACGTCGCGCGAAAGCGAGATGCCCATCTTGTTGCCGTCCGCGAAGTCGTTCCTCTCGGGATCCCAGTCGAAGCCCGTGTCATACACGTAGCTCATGTTGCAGAGCTGGCAGAGGATCGCGCTGCGCCCGCCCGTCTCGGCGGGGGACTGCGTGGGCCTGCGGTCGAAGTAGTGCTCCACGAAGTTGCGCACCTGGCTGCGGTCGGTGGACTTGTATATCTGCACCTTGGCGGTGTCGAGCTTGAAGTGGTCGCTCAGCCGCTTCACCACGGCGTCAAGCTTGTTGTCCTGCTTCGACGCGGCATCCGTGCCGTAGTCCTTGCCGATGGACGCGGCCACAAGCGTCATGCCGGCGAACGTCGCGTCGGCGAGCTGCTTGCGGATCTCTGCCGTGGGCTTCACGCCAGCGCCGAGCCACACCGCGATCTTCCCGCGGTTCACGGCGACAATGCCCTTCGTGCCGTAGAACACGGTCCCCCATGTGCCGAACGGCCCATGGTAGAGCTCGACGTCGCCATACGGCTTCCTGAAGAGCATCTTCATCCCGAACTGGCGGCGCCCGCCGTGGAACAGGTTGGTCGAGTACGGCTCGTCGGACCTGATGATCCTGTACGGGCCGCTCTTGTCGGCATCAAGCCCCCACTGCGCGATGTCGAGGTGGTGCGCGCCCCAGTCGCCGTTGTAGCCGGTGCCGATGTCGTCGTCGAAGCGCCAGAACATCACGTTGCTGTAGCTCTTGTGGACTCCACGCGGGGCGAGGTGCTCGGAGTACGGGCGCCACTTGGCCGGGCCGAGCCACATGTTCCAGTCGACGTCGGCGTTCGGCGCACCCTCCGCCGCGGCGTTCTCCGGCACGTCGAAGAAGCGCATCGGGTGGGACGGGCCGCCGAGCTTCTGCCCGCCGCGGCCGTAGTTCGCGTCCACGTACTTGAGGTCGCCGATGAACCCGTTGCGCACGATCATCACGGCGGTGCGGAACTCCGGCCAGCAGCGCTGCATCGAGCCCGTCTGGAACACGCGCCCGTACTTCCTCTGGGCGGCCATCACCTTGCGCGACTCGTCCACGCAGAACGTGAGCGGCTTCTCGCAGTAGACGTCCTTGCCGTGCTTCATGGCCTCCACCGCCATGTACGCGTGCCAGTGGTCCGGCGTGGCGATGCACACCATGTCGATCTTCGGGTTCCTGATCACGTCGCGGAAATCGGCGTATCCCCTGCACTCGGCGGCGATCTTCTTCGAGGCGTAGTGGTCGTTGACGCGCTTGACGCCCTGCGCGAGGCGCACCTTGTCGCAGTCGCATACCGCCACTATCCGGCACTTGTCGTTCAGACCGAGGAATTCCCCGACGAGCTCCCGCGCCCTGAGTCCATATCCGATGATCGCAACCGTGGGCTTCTCCCCTTCCTTTAGGGTGCGCACCCCGACCTTTGCGGTTGAGCATCCGGCGAGGGCAGTCGCCGCCGCAGAGCCGAATAGGAAGTTCCTTCTGTTCAGATTCATTGCTTGCCTTTCGTTTGTTTGCGTTTTACCTTACGACCGAAAACACGCGAATCCCGAAACCGGCCAATGCAGGCACAAACATCCGTAAGGCCATCAAGGCAAATTCCATGGACTTGCTTCGGGAATGGATTATACCACAAAACGCGACGCAGAACGGACACATGCGCCTCATGCCGAATCGGACCCGCAACCTGCCGCCACACCAGCGGCGGCGGATGCCGATCGAGGATCGTGGCAGACAAAAAAGTGGCAGCCCCAAGGAGAGTCGAACTCCTCTACCAAGCATGAAAAGCTCGTGTCCTAGCCGATAGACGATGGGGCCGTCTCAAATGGCGCGTAGTATACCAAAACAGCCTGTCTGGCGCAAGGCGGTTCGCGAAGAGCGGAAAGCGCCCCTACCCGAAAGGGCAATCGACGTACGACTCGGCATTGCCGAAGCGGTCGAAGGCGCAATCGATGGTCTCGGCGGAGTGCGAATCGGAGCTCAGGATGAACCTCACGCCCCTCTCCCGCAGCATTGCGCGAAAGGCGGATGAGGGATAGGCGTCGTCCAGCCAGCCGCGCGAGATCGCACCAGTGTTCACCTCAACGAGCTTGCCAGACAGCGCAATGGCGTCCGCGGTCTCCGCGAGCTCGGCCATGTACCATTTCGCGCTCTCGTCGAAGTACGGATCCCTTGCGTTGAACTTCCTCACGAGGTCGGGATGCCCCACCACATCGAAGTCGAACGCGCGCACCATGTCCCGTTCCTGGCGGAAGTATGCGCGGATGTATGCGCAAACGTCGCCGCCGAAATGCGCGGCGATCCCCTCGGCGAGCAGTCCCGGGGAATCGTCCACGGGCACGCGGCATCCGTCGGGCGCAGCCACGTAATGCACGGAGCCGATAAGGTAGTCGGGGGAGAACTCCGCATACCTCCTGCGGTCCGGTTCCGTGTCCCCCGGTATGTAGTCCGCCTCGAGTCCGCAAAGCACCCTTATCCGCCCGGCATACCTCTTCGCAAGCGCGCGCACCTCCGCGAAATACCCCGGCAGCTTCGCCGCCGGGACGGTGCAGATGCTGTCGTCGGGATATGACGAGTGGGAGGAGAATCCGATGGCGTCAAAGCCCTTCCCTATCGCCGCCCTGATCACGGCCTCCGGGGTATCCTTGCCGTCGCACCAGACGGTATGCGTATGGTAGTTCGTCTTCATTTCAGGATGCCGGGATCCATCTTCTTCACGACCGCATCCCACTTCCCGTTCCGCATGGTCTTCGATGCGGTCATGAGCCTCAGCCGCAGGGCGTCCTGCCCGAAGCTGCGGATGGAGTCGTGGCGGCGCTTCAGCGCATTCGCCCATAGCGACTTCATCATCGCCTTGAAGTTCTCCATCGGCGACTGCTGGGACACGTTTGCCCTGCCCACGGAGCCGAACACGTCCTCAAGGAAGCGGCGCAGCCCATCCGGGAGCCTCTTCGCGAGTTTGGCGACCGCATCGTCCTCGCCCCTCATCTCCCTCACGTAGCTTTCCACGAAGTCCCGCGTCACCGGATGCGCGAACAGCTCTGGCGGCGCGTGGGCTTCAAGCAGATCGGCCATCTGCCCATCGCGCTCCGTGTTGAAAAGGAACTCCATGAACTCCATCTCGAGCTTCGGCGGCGGATTGCATGACGGATCGGATGCGTCCTCCGCCATACGCGCAACCTCCGCGCCCGCCTCCGCCTGGGCGGCGGCTTCGGACGGCGCCTCGCGCCTATGCGCCGGCGCGGGCGTCGCCTTGCTGCCGAGGTCTGCCTCAAGGGCGGATACCGGGATCTTCAGCAGGGTGGACGCCTCCTGCAGCAGGCTCGCGCGCATGACTGCACTCGAGCTGCATCTCACGAGGTCAAGCACCCCGTTTGCGGCGCGGGCTATCGCATCGTACGACTCCGGGTGCGGCTCCGCCTCCAGCGCGTTCCTGACCTGGAACGCCACGATCGACTCCGCCGCGTCAAGGCACGCCTGGAACGCCTCCGCCCCCTTCGCGCGAAGCAGCGAATCGGGGTCTTCGCCCGCCGGAAGGCGGGCCACTCGCACCATCAGGCCGGCCTCGAGCATCTCCGAGCCGGTGCGGATTGCGGCCTTTCTCCCTGCGGCATCCCCGTCGAACACGAGGATTGCCGCGTCGGCCACCTTCTGCAGTATCTGCACGTGCTCCTTCGTGAAGGCGGTGCCCTGCGATGCCACCGCCCTGTCGAACCCGTGCGCGTGGCAGCGTATCACGTCTATCTGCCCCTCGCAGACGATGGCCTCGCGGATCGGCTTCGCCCCCGAGATCCTTATTGCGGCCTGATCGAGCGCATACAGCACGCTCGACTTCCTGAATATGGGCGAATCGTACGAGTTTACGTACTTGCCGCCCCGCATCTTCGTCTTGTCGGTCTCAAGCGTACGCCCGGAAAACGCGATTACGCGGCCGGACCTGTCCCTGATGGAAAACATCAGCCGCCCGGCGAACGGCGAGTAGGGGGGGCGTCCGGGCTGGCGAGGCGGACGCATCGCGCTCGCCGCCTCAAGCTCCTCCATCGTGAAATGGTGCTTCGCCGCCCACTTGAGCATCGCGTCGACCGACTGTGGCGCATAGCCGATCTGGAACCTGTCGATTATCTCGTCGGAAAGGTCCCGCGACTTGAGGTATGCGCGCGCTCGAGACGCCTCCTTCGCGGACTTCAGGCATCTCTGGTAGAACGCCGCGAGTTCGGCGTGCAGCTCGAAGAGCCGCCTGCGCACCCTTGCCTGCGGGTCGGCCTTTTCCTCTATGGTGACGTTGGCGGCGGCGGCCAGCTTCTTCGCGGCATCTACGAAGGGCAGCCCCTCGTAGCGCATCACGAACTTGATCGCGTCGCCGGACTCACCGCATCCGAAGCAGTGGTAGAAGCCACGATCCGGGTTTATGTTGAAGCTTGGCGTCTTCTCGTGATGAAACGGGCAGCAGGCCTTGTAGGACCCGCCTGCCCGTTTCACCTGTATCCCATAGCCCGCTACCAGGTCCGCAAGGTCCGTACGGGCCTTGATCTCCTCGATAGTCTGCTCTGGAATGCCGAAGGCCATTGCCGCCCCGGCCTGCTACTGCTCGTTCTCTTCGGCCTCGGCGACGATCTGGGAAGCCTCCTCGGCGGCGATCGCCTCGGGGGTCGCCTCCTGGTTGGCGACCGGGAAGGCCTCGCCGTCATCGTCGTCATCCTCCTCGCTTGGCGGCGGTACAGTCCCGAACAGCGCGTCGAGCTTGGCCTGCTTCTCCTTGCGGAGCTCCTCCATGACCTCGTCGGAGACGGGTTCGCAGAGCGGCACGAGCTTCAGGTAGCGGTGCAGCGGGAAGCCGGTGCCGCCGGGGATGAGGTGGCCAAGGATCACGTTCTCCTTGAAGCCGCGCAGCTCGTCCACGCGCCCCATCGTAGAGGCCTCGGTGAGCACGCGGGTCGTGTCCTGGAAGGATGCCGCAGAGATGAACGAATCCGTCTCGAGGGCGGCCTTCGTGATGCCGAGCAGCGCGGGCTGCGCCTCCGCCGAACGGCGGCCTTCCATCGTCATCTGGTCGTTGACGCGCAGGAACGTCTGGCGCGTGACCTGGTCGCCCCAGAGGAAGTCCGTGTCGCCCGGGTTCGTGATGCGGACCTTGCGGAGCATCTGGCGGACGATGATCTCGATGTGCTTGTCGTTGATCTCGA
>CAVFWS010000018.1:18943-22376 GCA_963626295.1 Clostridium sp. CAG:138 | reverse complement strand
AACCCAGCTCGCGTACCACTTTAATCGGCGAACAGCCGAACCCTTGGGACCTTCTACAGCCCCAGGATGTGATGAGCCGACATCGAGGTGCCAAACTCCATCGTCGCTATGAACGCTTGGATGGAATCAGCCTGTTATCCCTAAGGTACCTTTTGTCCTTTAAGCGATGAGCATCCCACGATGCGTCACCGGATCACTTGGGCCTACTTTCGTATCTGCTCGACTTGTAGGTCTTGCAGTTAAGCCACCTTCTATCCATACACTCGACTGCCGATTGCCGACCGGCATGAGGTGACCTTCGCGATCCTCCGTTACTCTTTGGGAGGAGACCGCCCCAGTCAAACTAACCCCCTATCACTGTCCCGATTCCGGCTTACGGATGATCGGTTAGATGCCTAATGAGCAAATACCGGTATTTCACATTGCGACTCGCTCTTACCCTGAAGTAAGAGTTCAAAGTCTCCCGGCTATTCTACGAATTGAAAATCAAGCACCAATAACAGGTTATAGTAAAGGTCTATAGGGTCTTTCCGTCCTGCTGCGGGAACGCGGCATCTTCACCGCGACTACAATTTCACTGAGCATCTTCTCGAGACAATGTCCAACTCGTTACGTGATTCGTGCAGGTCAGAACTTACCTGACAAGGAATTTCGCTACCTTAGGACCGTTATAGTTACGGCCGACATTCACGGGGGCTTAGACCAGAAGCTCTCACCTCCAGCGTTCACCTTTCCGCATTGGTCACACGTCACTCCCTATACGTCGTCTTACGACTTAGCAGAGAGCTGTGTTTTTGCTAAACAGTCGGTTGGACCTCTTCACTGCGGCCTCTTGCGAGGCACCCCTTATACCGAAGATACAGGGCCAATTTGTCGAGTTCCTTAAGAAGATTTAACTCACGCGCCTTAGAATACTCATCTCGGATACCTGTGTCGGTTTGCGGTACGGGCTTATTTCGGAGGCTTTTCTCGGAAGTTGATCCCCGCGCGCGCCTTCGGCCGTAGCCTCAGGCTGCCAAGTCATTAAGGTCTGCGCAGCTCTCACCTTCGTCCTCTCCGATCGGGGCCGGAATATTAACCGGCTGTGCATCGACTACTCCTTACGGCCTCGCCTTAGCTCCCGCCTAACCCAGGGCAGACGAACTTTACCCTGGAAACCTTATCCTTACGGCGATACGGATTTTAACCGTATTTATCGTTACTCATGTCTGGATACTCACTTCTGAGCGCTCCACCAAGACTCGCCGTCTTGACTTCGCCGCACTCAGAACGCTCTTCTACCGATCCTTTCGGATCCCGCGACTTCGGCTCAATGCTTGAGTCCCGATCATCTTAGGCGCAATTTCACTCGATAGGTCAGCTGTTACGCACTGTTTAAATGGTGGCTGCCTCTAAGCCAACATCCCTATTGTCTGTGTAAAACCACATCCTTGAATCCACTTAGCATTGTATTTGGGGCCTTAATCGGCGGTCTGGACTGTTTTCCTCTCGACTATGAAGCTTAGCCCCCACAGTCTGACTGCCTTGCTGCACCACATGGTATTCGGAGTTTGATAAGGGTTGGCAGACGGGTGTGTCCCCTAGCCTTTTCAGTGCTCTACCCCCACGTGTCAGCGCAAGACGCTATACCTAAATATATTTCGAAGAGAACCAGCTATTACGGGGTTTGATTAGCCTTTCACTCCTACCCTCAACTCATCCGGAAACTTCTCAAGGTTTATCGGTTCGGTCCTCCGCCGGATGTTACTCCGGTTTCAACCTGGTCAAGGGTAGATCACCTCCGCTTCGGGTATTATGCATGCAACTCATCGCCCTATTCAGACTCGCTTTCGCTACGCCTCCGGATCGTAAACCCTTAAGCTCGCCGCATACATAAACTCCCAGACTCATTATACAAAAGGTACGCCGTCACTCCATATAGGAGCTCCGACCGCTTGTAAGCATCAAGTTTCAGGTTCTTTTTCACTCCCCTAACAGGGGTTCTTTTCACCTTTCCCTCGCGGTACTATTCACTATCGGTCGACATCGTGTATTTAGCCTTATGCCGTGGTCGGCATAGCTTCACACCGGGTTTCACGTGTCCGGTGCTACTCAGGATACTCATAGAGCTCGTCGGGTTTTCGGTTACGGGACTCTCACCCTCTTTGGCGTGTCTCTCAAACACTTCTCCTAACCGTTCAAGTCTCACAGCTGAGTCCTACAACCCCGAAACGATAAATCGCTTCGGTTTGGGCTTCTCCGCTTTCGCTCGCCACTACTTACGGAATCGATTCTCTTTCTTTTCCTCCGCTTACTGAGATGTTTCACTTCAGCGGGTTCACTTCCGCTCTCCTATAGATTCAGAGAGGGATGACCTTCGCAGGTCGGGTTTCCCCATTCGGAAATCCCCGGATATAGCGCCTATGTGCGGCTCCCCGAGGCTTATCGCAGCTTATCACGTCCTTCTTCGTCAGATGTCGCCAAGGCATTCACTTGGTGCTTGTAACTTTTTATTACTTGCAAATCGCCTTTTAAATTCTGCTGTATTCTTTAGCACTTCATGAAATTCATGAGATTGTTTTCTCATGTATCCCACTATGCATAAAACTGTCAAAGAACTTTAATACGCCTCCATGGTGGTCCCTGAAGGACTTGAACCTTCGACCCCCGCCTTATCAAGGCGATGCTCTAACCAACTGAGCTAAGAGACCTCTTGGATTGGTGGAGCCGGACGGAATCGAACCGACGACTTTCTGCATGCAAAGCAGACGCTCTACCATCTGAGCTACGACCCCGTCGTCCCTCTCGGTTCCCCTTGGCCGGGTTCCGCTTGTTTCTAAAAGAACAAGTCCTCGACAATACATTTGATTTATGCCATCAATCCGATCTCCCCGGTTCCGGTTCCCCGAAACCTTCGACCAATATACGACCTCATCCGAAGATAATTCGTATTTCTCCATAGAAAGGAGGTGATCCAGCCGCAGGTTCCCCTACGGCTACCTTGTTACGACTTCGTCCCAATCACCAGCCCTACCTTAGGATGCTGCCTCTTGCGTTAGCTTACATACTTTAGGTAAAACCGGCTTTCATGACGTGACGGGCGGTGTGTACAAGGCCCGGGAACGTATTCACGGCGCCGTAGCTGATGCGCCGTTACTAGCGAATCCGGCTTCATGGGGTCGGGTTGCAGACCCCAATCCGAACTGAGGCCGGTTTTGAGGATTCGCTCCACCTTGCGGTTTCGCTGCCCATTGTACCGACCATTGTAGCACGTGTGCAGCCCTGGATGTAAGGGCCATACTGACTTGACGTCGTCCCCACCTTCCTCCATTTCTGGCAGTCTGATCCGAGTCCTCGGCTTCACCCGTTAGTAACAGATCATAGGGGTTGCGTTCGTTGCTGGACTTAACCAAACACCTCACGGCACGAACTGACGACAGCCATGCAGCACCTG
>CAVFWS010000018.1:0-18933 GCA_963626295.1 Clostridium sp. CAG:138 | reverse complement strand
GGGCCCCCGTCAATTTCTTTGAGTTTTAGCCTTGCGGCCGTACTCCCCAGGCGGTGCACTTAAAGCGTTGGCGTCGACACGGAGGCGGTGAAACCCCCACGTCAAGTGCACACCGTTTAGGGCAGGGACTACCAGGGTATCTAATCCTGTTTGCTCCCCCTGCTTTCGCGCCTCAGCGTCAGTAACGTCCCAGGATGCCGCCTTCGCCACCGGTGTTCTGCAGGATATCAACGCATTTCACCGCTACACCCTGCATTCCGCATCCCCCTTCCGTACTCCAGCCGGACAGTTTTGAACGCACTTCCGGGGTTGAGCCCCGGGCTTTCACATCCAACACATCCAACCGCCTACGCGCCCTTTACGCCCAGTAAATCCGAACAACGCTCGCCACCTCTGTATTACCGCGGCTGCTGGCACAGAGTTAGCCGTGGCTTCCTCTTGGGGTACCATCCCGCCTTCCTATTATTCACAGGAAGACCCTTGTCCCCCATGACAGAAGTTTACAATCCGAAGACCTTCATCCTTCACGCAGCGTCGCATCGTCAGACTTTCGTCCATTGCGAATGATCCTCGACTGCAGCCTCCCGTAGGAGTCTGGGCAGTATCTCAGTCCCAGTGCGGCTGGCCGTCCTCTCAGACCAGCTAATCGTCATCGCCTTGGTAGGCCTTTACCCCACCAACTAGCTGATGATCTACGGGCTCATCCCCATGCAGGAGGCCTCGCGGTCCCCCCCTTTGGCTAAGAGAAGATGCCTCCTCCCGCCACATTCGGTTTTAGCGCCCCTTTCAGGACGTTATCCCCAGCATGAGGGCAGATTGCCCATATTGTCCTCGCCCTTCCGCCACTCTCACCGATAAAATCCTATTGCTATTCATCCATCGGATCCCGTTCGACTTGCATGCCTAATCCACGCTGCCAGCGTTCGTTCTGAGCCAGAATCAAACTCTCAGAAAAATAAGAGTCAATTTCACTTGGAGCCGCCTGCGCGGCTCCGGGCATCACAACAAGCTTTCCATGTTCTCGTGTTCCGCGTCCCTTCCGAAGGCTCCCATCCGGGGAGCCGCGGGATCGCGTTCTTGAAGCGCCATTCTCTGTCAAAGACCTCCGCCGCGCCGCCTTCGGGACGGGCCCTGTTCGGCGCAACGGGTGGGTAATATACCAAAACGGCCGCGCGGGCGCAAGGGGTCCGGCGAAGATTTCCGAAGTTTTTTCCGGGGAGGCCCGGAACCCCGGGAAAACGGGCGCGGGAGGCGCATAGAGTTAGCCCGGGGAAACCGGATGGCGCCCAGCGGGGGCGCGGAAAACCGCTAATGCGCTGCGCCAGACACCTGTGACAGGCGGAAAAGGACGGACGGCGCCTCTGTCCCCGACACCCTAACCGACTCCGAGACGCGGTAGCCTGGCAGCCAGAGCACTTCGCCAGTATCCGCATCCGCCACAATCGGCAACCCGTGCCGCAATTCCTGCGGCACCTTTGCGGTCACGAAGATATCCTGAAGCTTGCGCCGATGCGGGAAACCGCACGGACGCATCCAGTCGCCCGGACGCCAGGTGCGCACGTCAAGCGTTCTGCCGCGCAGCGACACGGAATCGAATGAAGCCGTCGCGGGGAACTCCCCTATCCTATGCGCTGTCCTGTCAAAGCCTACGGAATGCCCGACCTCAAGCACGTATCGAGATGGCTTTGGAGGATTCTTGGACTGCGAGCCGCCCATGCCTTTGCCGCGTCGCCCATCCGCCACCGACGCGCCTCGCGGTCCGGCACGCCCCCCGCAACAAGCCTCGCGCAGATAGCCCGCACTGCGGCAGATGTGCTCCACGATCATTGGGTCAAGTTCCCTTTTCAGGAACGGAAGCACAACATGACGCACCCGGTTGCGGAGGATGGATGTATCCGCATTCGTCGAATCTTCTCGCCAAGGGATCCCCCTCGCTTCGAGAAACGTCCGCAAGTCGCAGCCACGCACATTCAGAAGCGGCCTTATGAATACGATGCCGTCCACGAAACTCACCGGCTTAAGCCCCGCCAGTCCCTCCGCGCCGGACGCCCTCGCGAGCCTCATGAGGAACGTCTCGGCGACGTCATCCATGTGATGTCCCGTCGCAATGCAGTCAAGGCGGTAGCGCACCATCGCGTCAGCGAAGAATCCGAGCCGCACCCGCCTTGCGGCCATCTCCACCGACTCCCCCTTCCGCCTTGCCACCTTCGTTCGAAGCCCATGGAACGGCAGTCCGAAACGCTTCGCGAGCCCCCGGACATAATCGGCATCACTTGCGGAGTCGTTCCGCAGCCCATGATCCACGTGGAGAACAACTGCCTCAAACCCGTGCGACGCCTGCATCCGCGACATGAGTACGAGCAATGCAGTGGAATCGGCGCCACCCGAAACCGCAAGCCCAACCCTCATCAAATGAGCCACTGACACGGTACGTCCCTCCAGACAGCAACAAACGGCGCAAAACCTTCCGCTAAATCAGCGACTGGACGGCATCGTATATCTTATGCGCCACGTACGGGTTGTTCATCGTGTAGAGATGTATCCCATCCACGCCGGCAGCCATCAGGTCGGCAATCTGGTCTACGGCATAGGCGATCCCGGCATCGCGCATGGCGACATCGTTGTCCCCATACTTTTCGAGCACCCGGGCGAACTTCTTGGGCAGTTCCACGTGGCAGAGTTCCACCATCCGCACTATCTGCCGCCTGTTCGTGACCGGCATGATGCCGACCTCTATCGGGATGGATACGCCGGCGATTCTCGCCTTCTCCAGAAACTCGTAGAAATGCCTATTGTCGAGCGTGAGCTGGGATATCAGGTGGTCTACGCCGCAATCGACCTTGTACTTGAGCCACTTCAGGTCATCCACCGCGTTCCTGCTTTCAGGATGCACTTCGGGATAGCAGGCCGCCAGGACGTTGAAGCAGCCGTACCTGCCCCTTATGAACGATATGAGATCGCTCGCGTGCAGGAAATCGCCCGAGGGGACGGCATCCGGCGGCAAGTCTCCACGCAGGACAAGCACGTTCTCAATCCCATGGCTCCGCATATCGTCGAGGATCTGCACTGCGCCATCCTTCGTGAGATTGATGCAAGGCAGGTGGGCCACGCTCTCAACGCCATATTTGCCCTTGATGTCAGAGGCAATCTGGATCGTCTTGCTGCCGTTCTTGCCGCCGCCCGCCCCATACGTGACGCTGATGAAATCCGGACGTATGTCCGTCAACTGCTCAAGCGTGTCGTATATCACGCTTTCGTTGGCGGTTGGCTTGGGAGGGAACACCTCCAGCGAGAAGACGGTCCTTCCCGCAAACATATCAGCAATCTTCATCTGTCACCTCATGCGATTACACGTCGTCCGGCCTGGCGCCATGCGCCGCCAAATCGAACGAGCATTTTATCACACAAGTCAAACGTCGGCCTGTCATGGCTCGCCAGTCCGCGTGACAAAGAAAATGGGCCCGCCAGAAACCAACAGAAGCCGTTTCTCGTGCCCGAGGCATCCTCATCACTCTGAAATGATCTTTGCAATCATACGCCTTGCCGTGCGCAGTTTCTCCGCATCATGCGAGAAATCGGTGAGCGACCTGACGATCGAATCTACGACGGCGTCGACCTTGGCCTGCCCGACCTTCGCCGCCGCGAGCTTCAGGTATTCGTAATCCTCCTCCGCGTCACGGCACTGCGCGAGCCTGATGGACGAAAACACGCTCCTCTCGCCAGGATACATCATTATGCCGTCTCCCGGCATGCCGATCGGATTGAACGTACGGAATTCAGGGAAATACGTATCGCTTTCGGGCAACCGCTCCGCCGAATGCCACTTGTTTACGATCCAGAACAGAAAACCGTCCGCCCGCCAGCGATACGTCATCCATCCCAACAGGCGCCCCTCGATTGGCGGGCACTCCCACGAGGCGAAATTCGCGTACGGATACTTTGGATTGCAGCAGGTGTACCACCACACCTTCTTGCCCTGCCGGCGAAACGCCTCTGCGGCAGGAAGATCGTATGCCTTCGTCAGCGGGCAGAACCAGTCCCCGGCCGTTACGCATGGGATGTTCGTTCCGCCATTGACATAGTCCCTGAAGTTATGCGCCGTAACCATCAGTGGAATTCCCGGGGTCTCTCGCCTCATCCGCTTCCAGTATGCATCTATGACCGGATAGAACTCCTGATTTCGCTCGTCAAAGCCGTATACGTAGGCGAGCCTATCCAAGCCATGCGCCCTCAGGCTCTCCACGTATGGCGTGAGGACGCCAAAGAAATAGTCCTCGAACTCCTTGTTGTCTATGTCCTCCGGGTTGCAGATCAGGACACACTTCGCATCCGGATTTTTTGGCGGCGGCACGATGTTCAGGATGTTGAAGCGGTTCATGCCGCGCGAACGCGCATACAGCAGCTCTTCGATATCCGGTGGCGATGTGCGCGAGATGTCGTCGGGGTTGAGGCGATGATCGAGCATGATGTCCCACGTCTCGCGGCGCTTGGCCTTGAAGTCCTCAGGATACACGAACTTCGTGAAGCCGTCCATCACCGCATACGCCGTCTCAAGGCCGAACGTCGCCGGAAGCGAAAACGGCTCTACCTTGACCGTGAGCGGCACACGGGCGAATTCCCTGCCCTCATGCGTTGCGATGACGTCGCCGGAGTAGACGCCGGCCTCTGCGGCGGCATCCGCATATACCGTCACCCACGCTCCCTGCGTTGATGCCGGGCGCACGCGCATCGGCGCCGCCGGCATGAGCGGATCCGGAAACCACTTCTCGTTCGCCGGGAACGAGAACGGATGGGGATTCGCGCCGAACTCGCGAGCGAGATAGCCCTGACGCTGCCACGTCACCGTGCCGGCGAACGCCGTTCCGTCCACACGCCTGAGCATTGGCATCACAAGCGAGACACCTTTCCAGTCCACGTCAGCGGCGGACGAAAGCAGAATCTGCACAGACTCTCGCTCTCGCTTGGCGAGCGACATCTCCGCAGACACACGGGCATTCGCGTCAGGGAATGTAAGCGGGGTCACGAGCCGCATCGAATCCTCAGTCCAAACGGCCACCTTGCCGGACGGGATTGGCGACGTCATCGCATCCTTGCGCGGCACGACCTTGCGCTCCCGCCGCACCTTGTCCCCTTCCAGCACATCGCAAGTCAAGTCATCGCCGTTGGAGAACGGACGATCCGTGAATCTTGCCAGCTCGAAGGCGCCGGACTCTCCACTTGGTCGCACGAGCGAGAAATCCCTGAAATCCACCGATCCACGGGCAGCAACGCCACGATACGACCTGAATATGGCATGCACCTTTATTGTCTTCACGGGATAGACCGGCAGGAACACGTTGCTTGCCTTTTCCCAGTCGTGCGTACCTTGCCGGAACACGGCCTTGCGTTCATACGCCGCCTTACCGTTGTCGTAATACACATCAAGCCATACGCAATAGTCCACGGCATCGGCATCATTGGCACGGCTCCAGCCGGAGAATACTATCGGGGCCATAGTGGGGTTGTCGTACTCGAATGTCTTCCACAGCCCCGTCCTGACAGGTTCATGCGCCGCAGGTTCCGCAGCTCCAAGCAGCGGAACGATTCCGCAAAACGCAACAACCGAAAGCCCGGATGCCAACGGCATTGCGATACGCGATAGCATTGGGCGATTTTTTGTTCCCATCGTCTTCTCCCTTTCTCGAAACACGGCGACTCAAGCTCGCAACAGTGTGGACGCGCAACAGCGCCCGGATCAATCCATCGTCAGAGCCGGCAGCACGCCGAGCCACTGCGCATTCTCGCTTTCCCGAAGCATCTGATACCTCATTTCACCACAGCCCATCTCATTCACCGAATAATCATGCGGCTGCCGAGCTTCGCGTCCTGCATCTCGAAGCAGCCCATGTCCGGCAGGGCATTCGCGTCATCCGAAAGGGTCTTCCCGTTATTGAGGACACGCGCATTCCCCGACAGGTCGACGCTGTCGGCGGTCATCCAGTCGAGCAGCAGGCCCCTATCCACGCATGGAGACCTCAGCTTCAGCGCATAGTTCCGCGCCGCCGCGTCCACAACCTCGGATCTACGTTCAAAAGGCAGCCACCGTCAAACGACATGCCGGTCTTGTCCTCCGGATCCTTCGAGACGCAACAGCTCGCGAAGGAAAGCGTGTAGCCCCTGCAGTCCATCTCCAGCGGCGACTGCCCGTTCGGTCGGTAGAGGATGCAGTTGTTGAACGCAAGGCGGTTCGTGTTGCCGGCGGGGAAATACGCCAGCCCGGACGCCTCCGGCACGATGAACGTGCAGTTGTCATACGTCGCGTCGGCAGCCACGGCATTGATGAGAAACCCCGTTGTCGCCGCGAACAGGCAGTTTCGATACGTACCCGCGGCACGGACGTAGCGCTTGTTGTCCTCGAACCGGCAACGCTGGAAGACGACATTCGCCGACGCGCCATAGACGCTACCGTAGACGGAATCGTTCGCCGCAAGCGTGCAGTCCACCATCTGTCCTACGCCATCCATCTTCACCACGCCGTAGCCTATTGTCGAAGTGCCGTTGGCGCTGAAAAGGCAGTTCGTCACCAGACCGTTGAAGCATACGCTCACGCATACGCCCTCCGAATAGTCGCGCTTGTCCGTCGTCCACGTCAGGGCATTGCCCTCGAACGTACAGTCCGCCACATAGGCCGAACCGATGCCGAATCCGTCCACGCGCTTCCGGTATGCCGAAATGGCCGCACCGGACGCCTCGGCCGTGTTGTTCGCAAACGCGCATCCAACGATGCCAGGCGCCACCCATGTCGCGTCACGCGACTGGCAGACCGCGCCGCGCTGGCTCAAACCCACGCGCATGATGATGCCGATTGCGCCACCCTGCCCGCCAATGGCTGATGCCGCAGTCTCGTCCTCATCGATATCCGCCTTGTTTCCATCAAACGCGCAGTCGACGAGTTCGCCGCCTTCCATCGCCACCGCGCCGCCAAAGTCAGCCTCGCAATTCGAGAATAGGCAGTTGACGATCTGCGAGGGGGATTTCCCCTTGGCCGCAGAGCGTCCGCTGAAGTATGCGCCGCCGCCCATGCCGGCATCAGCCTGTCCATCGCCAGCGTGGGTCTTTCCATTCCGGAACGTAAAGCCCTCGAACGTCACGCGGGCATCGGTGGTCGGCAGCCACGTGGTCGCGTCAAGCGGACTCGGCACGATGCGCAGGATGCGCCGCACGCCCTGCCCGTCAAGGATCGTTCCGTCGCGGTCGGGGTTGCCGTCCTCACCGCAACTGACGACCGTGAGCGACCTGTTCGTGACCTGAACCGTCTCGCCGACAAGGTACGTGCCGCTCTTCACAAGCAGTCTGGCCGCATTGCCAATGGTGGAATCGATCGCCGCCTGAAGCCCTACGACGGCTTCGGCCCAGTCGCCAATGCGATCCGCCTCTGTCGCGACAACGCGCGTATCAACGTAATCCGCGTCCGTCGGCTGGCGTTCGTAGCAGCCGAGATCCACCTTTCCACCAGCGATGCGCGGACGCCCGCCCAGATCGACGGCCGCCGCCGTCTGCCAGTCAAGCGGTTCAGCCACGTCAAGAAGAGGCGAATCGCTGCGCGGAATGTAGTTCCCAACCGACGGATCGACGAACCTCAGCTTGTCGATCGAGACAGACGGATCTGTGCAGGCGTTCGTCGCATACGTGACGGAGCCCGGGTCTGTCGGCCATTTCCCCACGAGTGCGCAGCTGTTGAAGGCGTAACTCGGCTTCTGGCTTGTGGACGAAGCGAAGAGCGGCTGCCCCGGGATCAGGATCGTGCAGTTGTCGAAAACGGCCCCTTTGCCGTTATAGGCGCTGACAAGCGAGAAGGCGGTCGCATGCATCGTGTTGTCGCCCGCCAGCAGCAGGTTGCGGACGTTGACGGCCTCCGTTCCTCCCTGCACCTGAAGGAATCGCGTGTACAGGTAGCTGCCGCTGACCTTGCAGCTCATGAGCGTCCCACCGCCCATGCAAATCATGCCGTAATCGCCAGTGCTCCCATTGCGCTCGCAAGTCACCGCCGTGAATACGCAATTCGAGACAAGGCCCGATCCCATATACAGGCACTTGCCATACGCGCCATTGGCTACGCCAGTGAACGTGCAGTCGCGGATCGCGTTGTCGCGGATCGGAGAATAGAATGCGACCGCACCGCCGAAACGCGTTGCGCGATTCCCTGAAAACGTCGATCTCACGACGGTCGCTTCCGCACATCTCGTGAAGAGGACGGCGCCGCCATCGGCAACGTCGCCGCCGTTGTCCTCGAAGACGCAATCTTCAATCTCGGCACCCGTCAACGACGTGAAGGACAGCGCACCCGCCGCGAAGTTTCTGAACGCCAGATTCGCGATCTTCGGCGCTGTGGCTGAACTCGAGAAATCGAGAAACCTTTGGGATCCCGCAAGCCCAGAGCCGTCGAACGTCGCGGCGGATGCCGCATCCGTCTCCCTGTCCCAGCCACACAACGCCACTCCCTTGGAGACCGTCAACGCCTCGGTCGGGCTGAATGTCGCACTGGAATCGATGCGTATCACATCGCCGTCATCCGCAATGGGCAGCACAGTCGCGATGTCCGCGGCCGCCTTATCCCATGTGTCATAAGGCGAAGCGTTCCCCCCGTTCGGAGAAACATAGTACGTGGCCGCCTCGGCGAGACCAGACGCGAACAGCATCAAGCCAACCACGACCATTCCTCTTCCGCCAGAGTTCCCCCCTATGAGTTTCTTCATCATGCGTCCCTCCTTTATTGCAGTTTCAGCGTTCTTCTTACACCTGATTCGTGACGCGCCCGTAATTGGGGTGCGGGCGTCCCTTCGGGAAATGGCCTGAATTCCAGCGGTAGCCAGCGAGATTGTCCGCAAGCCACAGCCAGCGGCGACGAGCGGCGGAATCGCGGACCGACCCGACGATCTTCGCGATGTCCGCAAGCGCGGCTGGGATCCCCCGCACATCGTGCTGGAGCGGCGCGTAGGCCGCGTATTTTTCGGCGAATGCGTTGCCTCCAAGGAGCGGCGACATGACGTCCCGCACGAACTGCGCCTCCGTGTTCTCCGGATTGTCGGCGAAGTACTGGAGCGCGAGATAGTTGAACTCGGCATTCGCCCGATATGGCGATATCTCGCCGAACAGCGACACCCCGCAGATGCCAGCGGCGGACGACAGTCGGCACTGCCTACGGATGAGATCGACCGCCCACGTCGCGCGACCTCCCCACCACTGCGTGCCGGAATGCGCGCGCATCATGTGGCGAAAGCGTCCGAGAACCGGCGGCAGGCGATCCGCATCCCTCCAGCTGCCGTCACGCAACCGCCGGTCGCACTTCCATTGCCAGAACACGTCGGACGGCATCGCCTTTAGCGAAGAGAATGCGGACTCGGCATCGGGACGGTAGAACTGCCGACACGGCTCGTCGTTGAAGTGATGGTACGTCTCGCACATCACCCATGCGTCAGGATTGGCCGCACGAACCGCCGCGACAGCGTCCGGATAGGCCGCGATCATGTCCTCGACGCTCATGTCCTCGTTCGCCGCCCGCGCGCCTCTGCGCTCCGTGCACGTCGGGCACCAGCACACGCGCGTGTCTCCCGTTTCCATCTGGATGCCGCCAAGCTCGGGGATTGCAGTGAATACCCAATTGAGGGAATCGAGGATGTAGCGGTTCATCTTCGCGTTCGATGGACATCCGACAAACTGGCTGACGCATCCGTTGTAGCCACGCTGGCGGAAACTGAGGCGCTCCCCATTCCGTGTCCGTCCAATGGCGTCCCTGTTCTTTGCGAACCACCGCTCCATCGACCACTGGCTGTTGCCTTCGTAGTATACGCCGCCATACGTGTAGAGCCCGCTGATGAGATAGACGCGCACGCCCTTCTCCCTCGCATAGCCGCAGATGCGCCGTGCGGCGTCCACGCCACCATGGCAGTCGCGCAGGAGCCCCACTACGCCAACCGCATCAATGCCGTGCGCGGCGCACCAGTCGATGGAACGGCGATAGTCCCTCTCGAACCATTCGCCGGACTTCAGGTACGGATTGCCGATGCCGGCGTTCTGCGAACCTGGCACGTTCACGTTCCAGTTATGCGAGTTGTCCCACGTCCAGAATACGCGATATGGGATCTTTCCGGACCCAGGGACGTGGGACGCCTTCCCATCCGTCCTGCAGCCAGCCAACGCCGCGCCGGCCAGCGCCCCTCCAAGGAAACTCCGCCTCGAAATGTCCGCGCCCATGATTAAGCCTCCTCCCGCTGTTCCGCCGCGAACTGCGCCGCGCCAAGGTACTCGGCCAGCGAATACCACCGCCCCAGCGCCATCGGATCCGTCAGTTCAGGCAAGATCTGCGCCAGTTCACGCAGTGCGCACTGGATGCGAGACGGGCATCCGGCAAGCCCCGCCCATTCCACGTACTTCTTCGCATACGCCATTCCGCCAAGACGCGGCGCCATCACGTCTCTCACGTAGTCAGTGAACGTCCGCGCGGGATCGTCCGTAAAATACGTGAATGCACGGTAGTTGAATTCGGCGTTTGAGCGGTGCGGCGAGGGGGCGACCCTCAGGATCAGCCTCGTCTCGCCATGCGCGAATGCCGCCGCGCATGACGCGCGAATCGACTCCGCAAGGAAATCAAGGCCCGTCGCCGGGACATCAAGGAATGCGCCGCCATCAATCGGCTCGTCCACATATGCAATGCCCGCAAGGCCCGAAATCTCAACACGGACACGTTCGGGAGAAAGGAGATCGAACTTCTCCGGCTGGTCGTAAAGCTCGCGATAGACAAGGCCGTCCGCACGGCGCGGAGTGACAAGCCAGATGCCAACGCCCTTTGCCCTCGCATAGCCGCAAATGCGACGGGCGGCCTCAAAGCCGCCACTCCCGTCCTTCACCGGCACGGCATCATGCCGATCGCGCAAGAGGCCTTCCACGGCGATGCCGCCAATGCGTTCGGCTGCGCACCAATCTATCACCCCCTCGAGGTCGGTCGCAAACCAATCTGGATTCTTTGCATAGAAGCTGGCCGTCTCGTCATCGAGGCTTCCAGGCACATGCTCGAACCAGTTTACCGAGCAATCGCGAACATAAAGCATTCTTTTCATCATGACATGGGACAGTCCATAAATGGTCTTTGCGTGAGAATATAACACAACAGGCGGAAAGCGTGTATTGTATTTTTTGCATTTCACAATGCAAAGTTTGCAACAGGGTTGACGCCGGAACGGTGCCGGCGGCTGATTGCATCACATTCCAATTCATTTGTCGCATGCGACACGCCTGCTTACGCATAGACACTCCGATCAATGGGGACAGGCCGCCCCGATTCGGTGCTGAAAAGATCGAGCGCCTGATTGACCTTATCCATGCGCAAGGTCGCCTTTCCCTGCTCCAAGCCGCACACTATTGCTCCGGCAATCAAAGAAAGCCTCTCCCCGTGTTTCGAAGGAGGCCCTGAGAATTGCCTTAACTGAAATACAAAGAGAGGAAGCGCGACAGCACTCCTCTGCCAAGTATCGCCTCTCGTGAAATTTCTCAGGTTTCCTTCGACGATCACTTTGCAGTTGCAAATTGACTTTTCAGCCATTCAAGGGTGGATGGGCATGGCTACGCATGGCGAAGCGTATGCCCATCAGTTCTTGAACTATGTCTCCCCTGAACAATGACGGCAATCGCCATCGTCCAAAGAAATGTTGGAAATCACATCCCAACTCATCGGTTGCGTGCTATATGCGTGATTTGCAGTCGAAACACCTTCCCGCCCACACAATCCGCCAACAACCAAGCCGCATTTACACGGCCAACCACCGCCATGCCCATGTCAAATCAGAGTGTGACGCCGTCCTTGAAGATCGCGATGCCCTGTGCGCCGTTCAGCTCGTTCCTGGCCTTTTCGCCGCTTGCGACCGCAAGCACCTTTTGCGCGAACGCCTCCACGTCCGGATTGGACATCGCGTTCCAGTCGATCCAGTTTGGCTTGTTCGCCGCAAGCGTGTCGTTCGTGGCGACCTTCAGCGTAGGGACAACGCAGCCGAACGGAGTGCCGCGTCCCGTCGTGAAGAGTATGAGGTGGCATCCCGCCGCCGCCAGCACCGTAGACGCCACGAGGTCATTGCCCGGTCCGGTCAGGAGCGACAGTCCATGCCTCTTGACGCTTTCCCCGTAGAGTAGCACATCCTCCACTGGCGCAGAGCCGCCCTTCTGCACGCAGCCGAGCGACTTGTCCTCAAGCGTCGTGATGCCGCCCGCCTTGTTCCCCGGAGAGGGGTTCTCGTAGCACACCTGATGGTGCGAGGCATAGTAATCCTTGAAGTCGTTTATCATCTTCACGCACTTGTCGAAGACGTCCCTCGTGCGGCACCGTTTCATCAGCAGCGTCTCCGCTCCGAACATCTCCGGCACCTCCGTGAGGATCGTGGAGCCGCCACGGGCCGCAAGCCAGTCGGAAAAACGTCCCACAAGCGGATTTGCGGTAAGCCCCGAAAAGCCGTCCGACCCGCCACACTTCAATCCCACGACAAGCTCGGATGCCGGGACCTCGACACGCTCTTTGGGACGCGCCGCATCCAGTTCCTCCAGGAGCGAAAGCCCCTTCCCGTACTCGTCTCCCGGATCCTGCGCCCGCAGGAAGCGGATGTTGAGTCTGGAATAGTCGCCAAGGCGCACCTTGAAGCTCTCAAGCGTGTTGTTCTCGCATCCGAGCGCGACCACGAGCACTCCGCCGGCGTTCGGATGGTGGCAGAACTGCGCGAGCATGTTGGCGGTGGTCTCGTGATCCTGCCCCATCTGCGAACAGCCATACGGGTGCGTTAGCGCAAGTCCGCCGCAGCTTTCGGCAAGGCGTTCTGCAAGACGGTTCACGCAGCCCACAAGCGGAATCACCCAAATGTCGTTGCGGATGCCGATGCGTCCATCGGCATGGCGGAAAGCCCTGACCATCGGAGCGGGCTTGCGCTCCACATCCCTGAACTCCGGCTCATACCTGTACTCGATCACCTCTCCAAGGTTCGTCTTCACGTTGTCCACATGGACGTGTTCGCCCTTTGCTATGGGCCTTGTCGCGTGTCCAATGGGCATGCCGTACTTGATTATGTTCTCGCCTTCGGCGATGTCGCGCCGTGCGTACTTGTGCCCATCTTCGTGGACTTCCACATTGTCGAGCGGATTGATGACCATTACCTTATCCATATTGAAGCGAATCCATGTCGGGAAAAACGCCGTGAATTATACAACAGTTCCATGCGCGGCGGGCGCATGGAACGACAAAAACGCATTTGGGCGGCGTTCCGCCAACAATTGCTCGTCACTTTGCCGCGCCGACCCCGCCAATGCGGTCCATGAACGCATTCACTTCGGCGCGTTCGCGTTCGGAATCCCTGAACACGAGCGAACCGAGCGCCATAAACGCGACCGTGGCCACGGCGGTGGCCGGGAATATCCATACCATCTCGCGCAGATACGCGAGCGAAGGCGCCGCCCCCGCCGCAAAGAGCGCAAGCCCGACCGCGATCCCGCCGACGAGTCCGCACAGTCCGGACCGTTTCGAGAAGCAGCGCACGAACACGCCGCACAGCATGGGGATCGCGATCGGCGGCAGGAACACCCCAAACACCTTGTTGGATAGGTTGAAGAGGTCGTCAGCCCCCTGCGCGTACTGCATGACGAACGTGAGCGCAACCACAAGCCCGCCAACGGCAATGGTCGCGATGCGGGCCGCCAGCATCCTGGCGGAGGCCGAGGGGTTCTTCGCGAACTTCAGGTACAGCTCGTTGGTGACGACGGCCGCGGCGGCGTTGAAGTTGCCAGCGAGCGAACTCATCGTGGCGGAGAACATCGCCGCTATGACCATCCCTATCATACCTACGGGCAGCACCTCGCGGCAAAGCATCGCGTACACCCCGTTCATCCCCGCCTCAGGGATTCCCGGCAGGAACACCCTCGCCGCCATCGCCGGGAAGAAGAATATCGGAGGGCCGACGAAAAGAAGCGCGGCCACGAGATACGCCATCTTCTTCGCGTCCCTCTCGCTTTTCGTGGAGTAGTAGCGCTGGACGAGCGACCAGTTAGTCGATAGCGTAGATCCTACGCAGCAGAAGAAAACGAGCATGTATACCCACGTGTACTTCCCCGCCGTGAAATCGAAGAAGCCGGCCGGCACCTTGTCGAGGAACACCCTGAAGCCCTCGGCAAGCCCCGCCAGCCCGGTAGGGGCCGCAGCCCCCTGCGGCCCGCAAGTCGCCAGCCTTTCGAGGCACATGAACGGCAGCGTGAGCACTACCGCGAGGATCACGAGGAACTGTATGAAGTCGCACGTCAACGTCGCCTTGAGTCCGCCAAGGAACGTATAGAGGACGATTATCACCCCGGAGATGCAGATCGACCAGAAGAGCGGGAATCCCATTCCCACGCCCACGACAGTCCCGATCGCGAGCAGCTTCAGCGCGTTGTCGAGAAGCTGCATCGGAAGACCCAATATCGCAAGCGTCCGGCACATCCCCGGCGTATACCTGTCGGCGATGTAGTCGATCGGGCTCCCCTTCGCCGCCCGTCGCCAGCGCACGGCAAGGAACCATGCGCCGAGAAGCACGGCAGGCACGGAAAGCCAGCTGACAGTGACCGGCACCCAGCCGAACTTGTACGCAAGGGCCGAATACATCACGAACGCCAGGGCAGAGAAGCTGTTCATGTAGAACGACACGCCGGACAGCCACCACGGTATGGACTTGTCGTTCCCGAAGAACTGGTCGGACGACTTCGACTTCCGGCTATAGTACACGCCAACGCCGAGCATCACCGCGAAGAACACGGCGATGACGGCGTAGTCCGCAAACGCGAGTCCCGCTTCCATGGCTTTACTTCCTCAAAAGCGAAGCCGCCGGCGGATCGAGGTAGAGCGCACAGTCGGCATGGGTCTTGAGGGCCGTCGCCGGCACCATCGGGCTGACGGCATCCTCGACCGTATGCTTCACGGCCTCTGCCTTGCGGTCGTCAGGGACGATCACGACGATCGACTTCGTCGCGAGAATCTGCGGCACGGTCATCGAGAACGCATGCGTAGGCACGGCATCGAGATTCGGGTACCACCCCTCGCCAACCTGCTGCCTGCGGCATACCTCATCGAGCTTCACGACCGCATAGGCCGCCTTCGTCTCGAAATCGGCCGGCGGATCGTTGAACGCGATGTGTCCGTTCTCGCCGATGCCGATGCAGGCGAGGTCTATAGGCCTCTCGCGAAGCGCCGCCTCAAGACGGGCGCACTCCGCCGCCGTGTCCGGCGCATCGCCGCCGACGAACGTAAAGCCCTTCACGGCACAGGGGAGTTTCGCAAGCAGCCGCTCCTTCAGGAAGCGGCGGAAGCTCGCCGGATGGTCGGCCTTCAGCCCCACGTATTCATCAAGGTGGAAGCCGCAGACCTTCGACCAGTCGATCTCCCTGTGCGTAAGCAGTGCCTCGATGAACTCGAACTGGCTCGCCGCACTCGCGAATATCACGCGAGCCTCGCCGTTCGCGGCAATCGCCGCGCATATCCTGGCCGCCGCGTCGTCCGCCGCGAGCCGCCCCATGTCATTCTTGTCTTTTCCGATTATGATCTTCATAACTCCAACCTTTCAACCTGAAATCGGCAGTTGTGTTTCCCTTCGATAAGGTTGCATTTCAATTCAAATCCTCTGTGCCTCTGTGTCTCTGTGCTAAAAAAACCAACTGCCGTTTTTAGGTTTACACTTTCTCACGACTCAATAAATCAACCGTCAAATGGTCAAATGCAAATCGCAAATCGCAAATCGCAAATCGCAAATCGCAAATCGTAAATAAATCCCCTCCCTACACCAGTTCCCAGCCCTTTGCGTATTCGCGGACCCAGCCCTTCGCGCCGACCTTCGACTTCAGCACGCCGGTCTTCGGGTCGAGATGGATCGTCTCGCCCTCGTCGAGCGCGAGGTTGGCGACGATCGGAAGGATGGAGGACTTCACGCCCTGTTCGGCGTTCGCGTTCGTCGCCGCGTTCCTGGCGCGGATGCACTCGACGAAGTTCGACATGTGCGAGACGTCCAGACTCTCCGTTGGGTTTGTCGTTGACATCGTCTCGCTCGTGTCGACGCCGCCGGCCTTCCATTCCTTGACGACCGCCCCCTTCTCGTCGAAGATCTTCGCGTCGTCCGACGGGCCGAGCAGGAGTGCCCCGCGCTCGCCATAGACCATCGCGCCGGTCTGCATGCCCATGAACGGCTTGATCCTGTTGTGGCAGCTCATCTCGAACGTGATCATCTTGCCGCACGCGTACTTGAACGAGGCGTTGAACACGTCCGGCCACTCGAAGTCGCCGCCCTTCGGAAGGTACAGCCCGCCTGCGCACTGCACGCTCTCCGGGAACTCGTCGATGCCGAGCGCCCAGCGGGCGGCGTCCGCGAAATGCGGCGCGTTGTTGCCCATCTCGGAGGTCCCCCACTTGCGGAACCAGTGCCAGTTGTAGTGGACGATGTTGTCGCGGTAGTCCTCGCGCGGCGCCGGACCCTGCCAGAGGTCCCAGTCGAGCCATTCGGGCACTGCCACCTTCCTGCCGGTGCCGATGGATGCGCGGTTGGAGACGTACCACGCCTTCGCGTTGCGCATCGCGCCTATCGCATTCGTTTTCCTCAGGTAGTCGAATGCGGCACGGTATGAAAGCGAGGCGCGGCGCTGCGACCCCACCTGGAGCACCTGCTTCGTCTCGCGGGCGACGCGCATGAGGATCTGACCCTCTTCCGGACAGAACAGGCACGGCTTCTCCACGTACACCGCCTTGCCGGCCTTCATCGCCAGGACTGCCGAGTACGCATGGAAATGGTCTGGGGTCTCCGATATGATTCCGTCAAGGAGCGGATCCTCCACGACCTTGCGCAGATCCTTCTCCATCTTCGGCTTTACGCCAGTCGCCTTGAGCACGTAGTCGGCGGCGAATTCCCGCGCACGGCTATCCACGTCGCACACCCACGCTATCTCGACGCCCGGCACCTTCATGGCCGCCTTCATGACCGTGAACCCGCGGCCTTTCGCATGGCAGCCCACTATTGCGAGCCTTACGCGGTTTGAAGCCGCGCCCGCGCCGACAGCCTTGCCTGCCGCCGCAGCGAAGAACGCTCCTGTACCGCTCTTGATGAAATCACGTCTGTTCATTTTTTACCTCTCCTTCCGTAATGCCCTAAAATCTACCAACTACCATCTAAAAACCACCCTACTTCCGCGCTTCGGCCAACGCCTCCTCAAGCGTGACGGGGACGCCTCCGCGCTTGGCGGACATCTCCGCCGCCTCCATGAGGGCGAAGATCTCGAGCGTCTCCTCCGGCGGGAACGGCACGACGCCAGTCTTGAAGAACTTCACGATGTCGCGGAGAAGCGGCTCGTATCCCGGATAGCCATCCGAGACGATGAGCGGATTCTTGGGGTCCTTCGGCTTCTCCGGCATGATGTAGCCGGAATACGTCCAGGCGTTCCGCATGAGGTGGATCTGCCCCATGCGCCCATTGGCATACGCGATGTTGATCACGTCGTCCGTCGCGCTGCGGAAGCAGCTCACCTTCTCCGCCCCAGTGCCCATCACCGTCACGTACGGCTCGAACCCATGGATGCCATACCAGCTGTAGAAGTTGTGCGTACCCTGTTCCTCGAGCGGGGATGGCGAGGTCAACGCAACCGTGCGTATCTTGCCGTACACGCCGGCGCGGGCATCCTGCACCGCCTTGCCGTAGCGGAGCGCGGAGGACGAAAAGTATTTCGCACCAAGCTTCTTTCCGAGGTCGTAGATCCGCACCGCGTCGTGCAGGTTGTGCGCAAGCGGCTTGTCGATGAAGCATGGCTTGCCGGACGCAAAGACCTTCTCGGCCTGCCACAGGTGCTCGCGCCCGTCGTTGGTCTCGAGGCAGATGCAATCCACGTTCGCGATGAGGTCATCGATGGTCGGGACGATCTCAACCCCCATCTCCTTCATCTCCCTGATGTACTTGGGGTAGCGGTTCGTCGCCGAAACGATGTCCTTCGAACCCCACTGGTATGCGTGG
This sequence comes from Clostridium sp. CAG:138, assembly GCA_963626295.1. Lineage (GTDB taxonomy): Bacteria > Verrucomicrobiota > Kiritimatiellia > RFP12 > UBA1067 > UBA1731. Next base: position 907 of record CAVFWS010000018.1, on the reverse strand, counting down.
GTCATGCGGAATCCGGCAACGCCCGGATCCTTCGCGACGTTCATGATCTTGGTGAACGCGATCGCGTGGCTCGTATCAAGCCCGATGACGCCAACCTTGATTTCCGCCTGCGCGACAGCCGCCGCACAGCACACCGATGCGAGAAGAACATGTTTCATGCAAAGCCTCCTTATCCACACTTGTGACAACGCGGGGAATTATAGCCAAACGCCCCTTGTCGCGGACAGAAAACTTTTTGCAAAATCGGACTGCACCGATTGCAAAATCAGGATGGCGCGAGGGGCGCAAGGCGCGGCATGGGCAGCCTCATCGTCCCGCCATCTTCACCCGATCAGATCGCCGAGCCGCCGCCAATGCGCGTCGAGCGAGCCGGGGACATAGGCGTAGTCCGTGCCGTCGTGGCAGAGCCACTGCCCGCCCTCGCGGACGACCAGGCCGCCGAAGAACCGAGCGCAGCCCGCCGCCGCGTTCATCGCGGCAATCCGGTCGCGTAGCCCGACTTCACGCCCCTCCGCGCTCTTCGCCGTCGCGCCGCCCTTCGTGTCGAAGATGCCGACGCGCCCGTCCTTGAACTTCACGATCCAGTCGGGATAGAAGAGCCGCGTCCGCTTCTCCGCCGTGTTCCAGTATTTCAGCCCGAAGCTGTCCGCCCCCTCGCTGCCGTTCTTGAACCACCACGCGACCTTGTCCGCCCGCTGTTCGAGACCTCGTTCCGCGCGTAGTTCGTGTAGAGGTAGCCCAGCCGGAGCGCCGGCCACGGCGCCAGGTTCTCGCGCGGAGATCAGGTCCTCTCCTCCTCCTTCCCTATTGGCTTCTCGCCCTGTTTTGCCAAGGGAAATCTGCTATAATAAGTCCACTACCATCCCATAGAAAACGCGGGGTGATCCGTAACGGATGATTTTCCGTT
>CAVFWS010000017.1:15027-22378 GCA_963626295.1 Clostridium sp. CAG:138 | reverse complement strand
TTGCGCGGCTTCGCGAGGCTCGCGACGAGCTCCTTCACCGAGTGGCAGCCGACGATGTTCTTGCCCTTGGCGCGCCCGTTCACGAAGGCGTCGACCTTCTCCGTCGTGCGGTTGTAGCATGCGACGGTGAAGCCCTTCGACTCCATGTTCATGATGAGGTTCTCGCCCATGACGGCGAGTCCGATGAGACCTATGTCTGCCTGCTTCATTTCAATCATCCTTTTTTGGGTTGAGCTCGTTGCTGAAATGTCCGGTATTCTACCACAAAACGGGTTTGACCAAAAGGCATTCCCTTGATATGCTTGATATGCGATTCCATCTGCGGATTTTGGGCTTCGCGCAAAATGTGGTATAATCTGCCTCCGATAAAAAAAGGGAATAAAACATGGTTCGCGTCAACGAAAACTATCTCAAGATCCAATCAAGCTATCTCTTCACGGAAATCGCACACCGCATAAAGGCATACCAGGAGAAGAACCCTGACGCCAAGATCATTCGCCTCGGCATCGGCGACGTCACGGAGCCCCTGGCGCCGGCGGTCATAGAGGCGATGCACAAGGCCGTGGATGACGAGTCAAGGCGCGAGACCTTCCGCGGATACGGGCCTGAACAGGGGTACGACTTCCTGCGCGAGGCGATCGCGGGGACGGACTTCCGGGCTCGCGGCATAGACGTCTCGGCCGACGAGATATTCGTGTCGGATGGGGCCAAGTGCGACTGCGGCAACATACAGGAGCTCTTCGGCGGAGACGTCAGGATCGCGGTCCCGGACCCCGTCTATCCGGTGTATGTGGACACCAACGTCATGGCGGGGCGTACCGGCGCGAATGCAGACGGGCGCTACTCCGGGCTTGTGTATCTTGAGGGCACTGCGGCGAACGGATTCGTGCCGTCCCCTGACGGCATCGATGCCGATGTCGCATACCTTTGCTTCCCGAACAATCCCACCGGGGCGGTGGCGACCAGGGCGCAGCTCCAGGCCTGGGTCGATTGGGCAAGGGCAGGAAAGGCTCTGCTGCTTTTCGATGCCGCATACGAGGCTTTCATACGCACCCCCGGCATACCGCATTCGATCTACGAGTGCGAAGGCGCCCGCGAATGCGCGATCGAGTTCCGCAGCTATTCGAAGACCGCCGGGTTCACCGGGGTGCGCTGCGGATACACGGTGGTCCCCAAGGGGCTTTTCGCATACACTGCCGACGGCAGGCCCGTGGAGCTGCGCCCGTTCTGGACACGCCGCCAGACGACGAAGTTCAACGGATGCAGCTACGTGACGCAGAGAGGTGCCGAGGCCGTGCATTCGCCGGACGGGCAGGCCCAGACGAAGGCGACGATAGACTTCTACCTCGAAAACGCAAGGATAATGAAGGATGCCCTTCTCAGGTTGGGCTACGACGTTATCGGCGGCACGGATTCCCCGTACCTGTGGACGAACGTAAAGGGCGACAGCTGGGAGTTCTTCGACAGGCTCCTCGCGGAGGCCAACGTAGTCACTACGCCCGGCGCCGGCTTCGGCCGCAACGGGCAGGGCTATATCCGGATCTCCGCGTTCAATTCGCGCGCCAACGTGGAGGAGGCGGTCAGCCGCATAGCCAAGGTGCTTGGCTAAACCAAACCCTCGCACGTGACACAATGCCGCCGCGTTCGCCGTGAATGCACGGAGGGACGCGGCGCGTCATATCCTGCGACGAAGCACAACTGCGGAACGGGCCGGCAGGTAGAGCCTTATCTGCTGGACGATCTCATCGCCGCATTCCACGCTGGACGGCCAGAACTCCTGGCGGGCGGCGATCCTGCCCTGTCCGCCAAACCGAGGCTCGTCGGAATCCAGGACGAGACGGTACATGCCGCCTGGCGGCACGAGCACGCCATAATCCGAATAGGATCGCGACGGGTCGAAGTTGAACACGAACACCATGCCGCCGCGATAGAAGGCAAGCACATGGTCGGGATCGTTCCTGACAAGCGGGATCGGACGGGACGAGAAGCACCCGCTCGCCAAAAGCGTCCCCATCATCTCGCGATCCCAATCGCCAAGCGCCTTGAACTGGAGCTTCGGATCATCCCGCAAAGACCACTGCCGCCTCGCGTGGCTGTAGCTGAAGCCATTCCCCTCACGCGGAAAATCTATCCATTCCGGATGCCCGAACTCATTGCCCATGAAATCGAGGTACGCGCCGCCGTTCAGCGCGAACGTGGCGAGCCTGGCCATCTTGTGCAGGGCCACGCCGCGGTCTATCGCAAGGCCGTGCTGATCGCTGCCCATGCCGAAATACACCGCAGAGTCCACGAGCTGGAAGAAAAACGTCTTGCCGCCCACGAGCGCCTGGTCATGGGATTCCACGTACGAAACGACCTTCTCGTCCGCTCGCTTGTCGGTGAGGGCGTGGTACAGGCCCTGCATCGACCATTTCTCGTCCGGCACCTTTTCCGCAATCCTGAACCAGTAGTCGGGCTCGCCCATTGCCATGCGGTAGTCGAACCCAAGCCCGCCAGCCCTCACAGGCGCGGCACACCCCGGCATCCCAGAGACATCCTCCGCCACCGTTATCGCGTACGGATTCACCTCGTGTATCACGGAGTTCGCCAGCGCAAGGTACGCATACGCATCCTCATCGACAGACCCGTCGAAATACATCGAGTAGTCCGTGAACGCTACGCCAAGCCCATGGTGCAGATACAGCATCGACGTTATGCCGTCGAACCGGAATCCGTCAAACCGGTATTCGTCGAGCCAGAAGCGGCAGTTCGACAGCAGGAAATGCAGCACCTTGACCTTCCCGTAGTCGAAACAGCGCGAATCCCAGGCGGAGTGCCAGCCCTTTGGCCCCGAATGGAAATACTGGTAGTCGGTGCCGTCAAAGCGGGAGAGGCCATCCCGTTCGTTCCTTACCGAATGCGAGTGAACGAGATCCATTATCACGCGCAACCCCATGCCATGCGCCGCGTCTATGAGCGACTTAAGGTCCTCTGGCGTGCCGAACCTTGATGACGCGGCGAAAAAGCTTGAGACATGGTACCCGAACGAGCCATAGTACGGATGCTCCATCACCGCCATGAGCTGGACGGTATTGTACCCGGCGGCCTTTATGCGGGGCAGCATGCTGTCGCGGAACTCGGCGTATGTCGCCACCTTGCCCTCTTCGCTCGCCATCCCCACATGGGCCTCGTAAATCACGGGGATGACTGGACGCCGTCTCCCGCTACGCGAGATTGCGGCGTTTTTCCAGACGTACGGACGCGGAGTCCACACCTGCGCCGCAAAAAGGCCCGTTGATTGATCCTGCACCACGCGACGCGCATACGCGGGGATGCGTTCCCCGTGCCCATCCTTCCAGCGCATATCCAGCCGGAAGTACTGCCCGTGCCTGATTGACTTGGCAGGGAATCTGCCCTCCCAATCGCCGGTCCCGTCCATGCGCCTCAGCTTGAACCCGGGTAGCGCCTTCCAATCCGAAAAATCCCCCACGAGCCACATTTCCGTGGCGTTTGGAGCCCATTCCCGGAACACCCAGCCGCCACGGACACGATGAAGCCCGTAGTACTCGTGGGCCGATGCCCAGTCGGAAAGCTTCGCGCCACCCGTCAGCCGCCCAGCCAATTCGCGCACGTGCGCCATACGGCGGCGTATGACGCCGCGATACGGTTCAAGCATCGGGTCGTCATGGATTATGTCCGCCATTGCTGAAGGGCCCTTGTCTGGTCATGGGCAGAACCGGTCCGCCGCCGAACGGAGCCGCGCCACGGTGCGTTCACGGCCAAGAAGCTCCAGCATCTCGAATAGTCCGGGACCTTCCATGCGTCCGGAGACCGCGACGCGTATCGGATGCACCCACGGACCCATGCCGCTGCCCTGCGAGAGCTCCCTGACCATCGCCTCGCAAGATGCCGCCGAGAACTGCCCGAGCTCCTCGAACCTGTCCGCGAGATCCAGCAGAAGTTCCCTCACGCCTTCCTTCTTCAGGCGCTTCTCCACGGCCTTCTCGTCGAACGGATAGTCTTCCGTGAAGAAATAGGCGCAGTTGCCCGGGATGTCGCCAAGGAACTTCGTGCGCACCTGGAGCTGATCGACAAGCAATCCCCAGTTGAAGGACGCTTCGCCAAATCCGGAAAGGTCATATCCGCCAGCCTCGATGCGACGCTTCAGCTCCGCAGCGAACTCCACGCGTGGAATGCGCTTGATGTATTCGGCATTCATCCACTGGAGCTTCTTGATGTCGAACTTCGCGGCGGTGACGTGCACGGACTCGAGGGTGAACAGCCTGACCATCTCGTCCCTCGTGAGGACTTCCCTGTCGTCGCCGGGACTCCACCCAAGGAGAAGCAGATAGTTGAAAAGCGCCTCTGGCAGATATCCCTGCTCGCGGAACTCTCCGACGAACGCCGCTCCGTCGCGCTTGGAGTACGGCTTTCCCTGGGCGTTCACGATCATCGAGAGGTGGCCGTATCTGGGCGGCTCCGCGCCAAGTGCCCTGAAAAGCTCGATGTGCTTGAACGTGTTCTCCACATGGTCGTCGCCGCGGATGATGTGCGTGACGCGCTGGTCTATGTCGTCCACCACGTTCGCCAGGTGGAAAATCGGCGACCCGTCGGAACGGACGATCGCGAAATCCTGGATGTCCTCGGCCTTCTTGGCCATGTGGCCCTTGACTATGTCGTCATACTCGATCACGCCCTCCTTGGGCATGCGGAACATGACGACAGTGCCGGTCTTGCCGTCGCGGGACGTCTTCTCGCACTTGTAGGCGCGGCCATCCGCAAGCAGCCCCTCTACGCATTCAAGATGGCGCTTCACGTTCTTGGTCTGGTAAAAGACCGGTTCGTCATAGTTGAGCCCAAGCCACTCCATGCACTCAAGCAGGGTCTGGATGGCCTCCGGCGTCGAACGCTCGAGATCCGTATCCTCGACGCGGAGCAGGAACTTGCCGCCCACGTGCCTGGCGTACAGCCAGTTGTAGATTGCGGCGCGTATGTTGCCTATGTGGACCTTCCCCGTCGGCGACGGGGCGAACCTGACTCTTACTTCTTCCATGTCGCGTATTATAGCATGATGGGCGTTTACTGTTCAGACCCCTGTGGAGCCGAAGCCGCCGGCGCCGCGCTCTGTGGAGTCAAGCTCCGAAACAAGCTCTATCCCCGCGCGGGTGCACGGGGCCACGACCATCTGTGCGATCCTGTCGCCCTTGCGGATTTCAAACGGCCCTTCCCCGAGATTGACAAGCACTACGCCGATCTCGCCACGGTATCCCTCGTCGATTGTGCCGGGGGAATTGAGCACCGTGACCCCCTTCCTGAGCGCAAGGCCGCTGCGCGGACGCACCTGGGCCTCGTATCCCGGCGGAAGCCGCATCGCAAGGCCGGTGCGCACCAGATGCCGTTCGCCCCGTGGTATCACGAGTTCCTCAGCAGAACACAAGTCCATCCCGGCATCGCCGGGATGGGCATAGGACGGGAGAGTCGCGGAGGGGTCAGTCTTCCGAAACTTCACCGTCATCGTCATATTCCTCCATGGACGCGCCAGCGCCGGCCTTGAGGTTCATGCGCGACAGGTTCCACCTGTTCCACTCGGTGACGAACGAATACGCCGTCGCCTGGCTCATCTCGTCACGGATCTGGCCGCGAACCATCTGGGCCTCCGCCGCATCTCCTGGAACGCGATCCTCAAGATACACCACAAGACCCTGGCCGGGCAGCGCACCCTTCACGAAATCGGAGATCTGCCCCTTTGTGAGGCGCATCGCCGACGCGGCCACGTGGCTGGCGTCGGGGAATGCGCCGATAGCCATCGAGGACACCGTAAAGGTTATCGAGGTGGACACGTTTGCGTCGCCGAACATCTTAGGGGAGAACGGCTTGCCCTTCGCGAGTTCCGCCGCCGCAAGCGCGCGCGCCTTGTCCACCGAGGCCTTGAATGCCTTCTCCTTGGCGTCCGCCTCGGCATCGGCCCTGATTATCGACTTTGCCTCACTGAAGGACGGCACGTGCGCCTTGACGAACCTGTCGCGCTCGATCAGGTACACGCAATTGGTGCCGGACACCACGCCGTAGCGGAGATCCGGCGACTCCGGGTCAAGCTCGGACACCGCCTCGCTGAAGCCGTCTACGCCCGGGGCGAAGGCCGCGGGACGGCTCATGAAGCCGGCAACGTACTTCGATCCGTCCATGGAGAACAGCGGCGAGGTGCGCACTTTCGCCTTGTCCTCCTTCGCGATCGCATCGAGGCGCGAGACCTTGGGGTCTGCGGCGCCGTCGGAAGGATAGGCGCGGAAAAGCAGGTTTGTGCGGTACGCCTCAAGGGAGGCGATGAGCTGGAGCTCCTTCTCGAGCACGCCCTTCACCTCCTCGAACTTCCTGGTCACGACGCCATTGGTGGTCTGGACCTCGAAGCGGTTGAGGTTCGCATCGTAATGGTCATGCATCTCGTCGTCGGTGATCTTGAACTGGGCGAGGCGCTTCGGCTCGTCGGCGACGTACTTTACGTACCTCACCGTCACGCAGTCCGGCAGGGCGATGGAGTTGGTGTTCTCGTCGTAATACCCCCTGAGGGCCTTGTCGTCGAGCTTGGGGGCCGACTTTGCCTTGTCCGCAAAGCGGACAACCCTCACGGTGAGCTTGTCGGTGACGTCGTTTATCGCCGTATCAAGCTCCATCGGAGAGACGAAGCGGGATGAATCCATCAGCATCATGCGAAGCTTCATAAGGGTGATGCGGCGCTTCTCGGCCGATTCGAACAGTTCCGGCGTGAAGCCGTTGTCGCGCAGGATGCGCTCGTATGTGGCCATGTCGAATGCGCCGCCCTGCCCCGAGAACTGGCGGAGAAGGCTCTGCCTGACCTCCTCGTCAGACGCGACGATCCCCAAACGCTCCGCCACGCTGTAGGCGGCGAGGTTCTCCCATGCGGCGCGATTGACCTCCGCGTTGGACAGGGACGAGTTGCGGTTCCTCCCGAGTCCGCGCACATCCTCGGCGAAGCTGTTGAACCTGGATGTGGGCACGTCCTTGCCATCCAGCTCTCCGGATGTCGCGCCGCCATCGCCGGGGTCTCCGCCGAGAAGGAGGAAGTCGAACGCGAAGAATGCCGAAATCGCGACTGCGAAGACGCCCCAAATCCATTTGTTGCGGATGATACGATTGAACTTCTGAATGACCACTTTAGTGTTCCTGTTCTGTTTTCTGTTTTAGTTGCCCCCGAAACCGCCGTCAGACGACTCGCCGCCGAAATCCGGCTCCGCGCTGGAGGATTCGGCGGAAGACTGCTGGTCGCCGGAATCCCCGTTCGACTGGGCCGCCTTCGCCGCGCCCTTCTTGGCGGGCTTCCCGTCATCGGTCTTGAAGGAGATATCCTGTATGC
>CAVFWS010000017.1:0-15017 GCA_963626295.1 Clostridium sp. CAG:138 | reverse complement strand
AACGACCTCCTCGCCGAAATTGACGCTTGCCGTGCCTTCCGCGAACGTGAACCTGTTGCGCATCTCGCCGGCCGGGTCAAACGTCATGACCGAAACCGCCATCCGCCCGCCGACCTCCGAACGCTTGCGGAATATCTTGATCGCGCACTGTGGCGTAAGGCTGAACTCGAGGCTGCGCTCCTGCTTCTTCATCTCGCCGGAGACGGGGTCCCTGTACGTCGATACGCCCTGGTCGAGCATGACCTTGTAGTCGCCAGCCTCGCCACGCAGCGAAGTGAACAGCTTGTCGCCCGTGGTGCGGATCCGGATGCGGTCGGCCGCGCCCATGCGCCCGATCCTGTAGTGGGGCCCGTCGACCGCAAGCATGCCCGTGATGACATGGACCACAGCCTCGTCGCCATCGCCGGAAGGCATGAGCTCGTGGCGGCTCTCGCCGGCGAGATCCTTCACGGTGAAGTTGGGGTACGCCACGGAGAAGAGCCCCGTGGGCATCGTGCGCGGAAGCGATACGGTATACACTCCGCGAACGGGGATCACCGTGCGCGCACGGGCGCCGAACTCGGCTTCGGCAAGGCTGAACTCCGAATCTGCGGACACCTTCAGGGACGCCTCGTTGCCGAACTCGAACTCTGCCGCTCCCCCCGACACGCGGAAAGCCGAGCCGTTCGGATAGAACTTGCCGACAACGGCCTCCTTGAACGCTTCCTGCCGGGGCAACCGCACCGACACATCCGCCTCGGCGGACAAGAGCCGCACCAGTTCGTGGAAGTATTTCGGAGCGGGCTTCGACGCCGCTTTCACAAGTGCGGGATCCACTCCCGACAAGGCATCTCCACCGGCCTCGCCTGACGAGGAATCATCCTGCGCGAAAAGCGCGGAAGCGGCGCATACCGCAGTTGCATAGGCGCAGAAACGAATCATGGCTCTGTTCATGTGTACACTCCTCCTTTGAAGTCGCGTATTTTACGCTTTCCCAATGGAAAAAGCAACTGCCGAGGCCGCCCGGCGACGCAATTGGACGCAAGTCTCGGCGATCAACGCCTCCATGTGGTCCTCCAGTTGCTCTCCTGCCGTCCGCCCGACGAGTAGCCTCCGCCCCAGCGGCTGCCGTATTGGCGATTGCGCTCGTACGCCGGGGTCACAGACCGCACCTCATGCTCGTTGTACAGGGACTGCGGAATCTCCCTCACGAACTGGGACTGCTCCACCGGGAAGGGATTGCCGTCAGGACGCCTCATCGACCTCGGCACGCACATGTACAGCCGGTCCTTCGCCCGCGTCACCGCCACGTAGAACAGGCGGCGCTCCTCGTCGATGTTGCCGTCCTCTACGCTCCTTGCGGACGGGAACACGGTATCGACAAGCCAGGGCAGTATGACCACAGGCCATTCCATCCCCTTGGCCTGGTGGATCGTGCCGAGCTGCATCTGGTCGTCCGAATTGGCGGACCTGTTCTGCGCATCAAGGTTCGTCATCAGGGCAACCTCCTCCAGGAAGCCCTTTAGCCCCGTCTCGAAGGACGCTATCTGGGCCTGGAGTTCGACAAGGTCCTCCAACCTGCCGGACGCATCCTCGTCGTCGAACTGGCGATGCAGATGGTCGCCGTAGAAGAAGTGGACGAAATCCTCTATCAGCAGACCGTCGTCGCCATCCGCAAGGTGTCCGCGGGCGGCGGCGAAAGCCTTTTGCATGCCCTCCCAGCCGACCTTGGCCTTCGGCGCGATCATGGAGTCGAGAGACATGCGGTCCATGCCGTTCCCCGGATCGAAGCTGCGGTCGAGCCGGACCCAATACCGCCTCAGCGACGCCTCTCCTACGCCAGGCAGAAGCCCTATGAGCCGGAAGAAGCTCATCTCGTCATGCGGGTTGAACATCAGCCGCAGGAATGACAGCACATCCTTTACGTGCATCTGCTCGAACACGCCCACGCCGCTCGTTATCCTGAACGGCAACCGCGCCCGCGTCAGCGCAAGCTGTATGTCGATCGAGGTGTAGTGCGAACGGTATAGCACCGCAATGTCCCTGTAGGAGAATCCCTGCCCGCGCAGATGCTCCGCGAGCTTTACGATGAGTTCCGCCTGGGCGTGTCCGTCCCACATCCTGTACAGCTGCGGCCCGACGCCCTGCCCCGACCTGTAGGGCCGCAAGGTCTTCTCGAACTGGTGCGACACGTCCTTCATCACAACGTTGGCCACGTCAAGTATCGGGGCGAGAGAACGGTAATTGCGCTCAAGCTTGACTATCCGGCATCCGCTCCATCTGTTCGGGAATTCCATTATGTTCTCGAACTGCGCCCCTCTCCACGTGTATATGCACTGGAAATCGTCGCCGACGACCATGATGTTCCTGTGCTTCGCCGCAAGGATGTCGGTGAACTTGGCCTGCACCGAATTCGTGTCCTGATACTCGTCCACAAGCACGTGCAGGAAGCGTTCCTGAAGCTCGTTGCGCACGCCCTCGAAATCGCGCACGAGCCTAAGCCCGTTCACGATGAGGTCATCGAAGTCCATGGCGCCGAGTTCCCGCTTGCGGTTCGCGTACAGTTCGCCGCACTTTACGACCTTCTCCACGTCGAGCGCGACCTTCGACTGCTGTATCTCCACGAGCGCCCTGAAGTCCCTTTCGCGGTTCGCGGCGTCGGAAACGAGCTTCAGGATGAACTCCTTCTTGACGAAGTCTCTCGCGTCCTTTCCGGCCACGTCCTTCACGATCTGCCCCATGAGCTTCTTCTGGTCGTCCTCGTCGAGAATCGTGAAGCCCGGCCTGTACCCGAGGAAGCTGCCGTACCTGCGCAGCAGCTTCGCGCAGATGGAGTGGAACGTGCCGGACCATATGCCGGCCACGTCCGCCCCTATCAGGCTCTCGGCCCGTTCGGTCATCTCCCTCGCGGCGCGGTTCGTGAACGTGAGGAGAAGTATGCGCTCCGCAGGGACCCCGTTTCCGATGAGATACGCCACGCGATGCACAAGCGTGCGCGTCTTGCCGGTGCCCGCGGCGGCAAGGACAAGCATCGGGCCGCCATCCGCCGTCGCCGCCGCGCACTGCTCCGCATTCAGCTCTTTTTCGAAATCAATCATTGGATGTGGATTATACCATATCGGCCATGGAGGGCCGCGTCACACCCCAACGACGCTGCGCAGATCGTCGAAGGACATCCTGGAGACGATCGCCTCGTCCGTCGCGCTCACTGTGGCGTCTATCACGAGTTTCTTCTTCTCCTGGAGCTTCAGCACGCGCTCCTCGACGGAGTCCTCCGATATCAGCTTCACGACGCACACCTTCTTCTTCTGCCCGATGCGGTGCGCGCGGTCGGTCGCCTGGTTCTCCACCGCAGGGTTCCACCACGGGTCGAAGTGTATCACGGTGTCCGCGCCGGTGAGGTTGAGTCCCGTGCCGCCGGCATGAAGGGAGATGAGGAACACCGGCATGTCGCCCTGGTTGAACCGTCTGCACTCGCCAAGCCTGTCCTTGGTCGATCCGTCGAGATAGCAGTATCCGATGTGCCGGGCATCCAGTTCCCGGCGCAGTATGGACAGCATCGCGACGAACTGCGAGAACACGAGCACTCGGTGTCCGCCATCAATCGCCTCGTCAAGCACGTCGAAGAACGCCTCGAGCTTCCCGGACTCCGCGCGCGACCCCTTCTCCACGAGCGCCGGATGGTTCGCGATCTGGCGCATCCTCATCAGCACGGCAAGCATCTCGAACTTCGTCCTGGCGGCCTTCGCCCTCATCCGCACCTCGTTGGTGAGGCGCTGCTGTTCCTCTCCCATGCGGCAATAGGACACCCGCACGATCTTGTCCGGCAGGTCCATAGCGACGTCCTTCTTCAGCCTGCGCAGTATGAACGGGTGTATCTTGTGCCGAAGCTTCTCAAGCGCCGACGCGCCGGCCTTGCCGCCGTTCAGGGCCGGCACCTCGATATCCTCCTTGAACGACTGGTAGTCGCCGAGGTAGTCGGGAAGGAGGAAGTCGAAGATGCTCCACACGTCCGACACCGAATTCTCCACCGGCGTACCGGTCAGGACAAGCTTCTGGACGCTCCTGAGCAGCTTTGCGGACTTCGCGTTGCGCGTAGACCTGTTCTTTATGTGCTGGGCCTCATCGAGCACGACCACCGAAAAGCTCCTGTCGAGGTAGGCGTCCTCGATATCCCTCTGTAGCAATGCGTACGACGTTATCACGAGGTCTGCGCCGTCTATGCGGCCGAAGGCGCCAAGGCGGTCTGCCCCCGATATCACGAGCCTTTTCATCCATGGGGTGAACTTTGCGGCCTCGGCCTCCCAGTTGCGCACAAGCGACGTGGGGCAGACGATCAGCGCGGGCTTCCCCTGCGCATCGGGGTCCGTGCGGCGCAGCGAGAGCCACGTGAGCGTCTGGAGCGTCTTGCCGAGACCCATCTCGTCGGCAAGCAGTCCCGAAAGCCCGCTCTTCTCGAGGAAGCGCATCCAGTACACTCCCTGCTTCTGGTACGGACGGAGCGTGGATTCGAGCGCGCCGAGATCCACAGGCTCGAATTTGGCGTTCCTGTCCCTGTTGCGCGCCGCAGCGGTCTCCCGCCACGAAGGGGCCGCGTCGTCATCGAGGCATATCGCGTCGAACGACTCCACCGCGCTCTTGACGTATGGGGCGTATATCCCCCCCACCCTGAAGAAGCCGGGCGGCGCATCGCCCTGCACCTTCGCGCAGTCGGAGAACACGGAGTGCATGTCGTTTATGGCCTCGGCGTCAAACAGCAAGGGCGTCCCGTCGTTGAGCAGGAAGCTGTCGCCGCGATTGAGGGCGGCGTTTACGAGGCGGCTGTCGACGTGCCGCCCGTTGACCTCGAATGCGTAGCCCACGTCAAAGGCCCCGCGCGGGGCATCCCTGACCGTCACCACGGGGATGATCGTGGGGATCCTCTCGGCCAGGGCATCGAGCTTCTGGGACAGGTTTACCTTCCAGCCCTGCCGCCGGAGATACGGGATGCCCGACCCGAGGAAATTCAGCACATGGTATTGCCCCGTGACGGAAAGCCGCCGTCCCTCCTCGAAGCCATACCCCTTAAGGAGCTTCACCGCCCGCTCTTCGGCATCCGGGTTTCGCACGTGGAAGACCAGCGGGTCGTCCGGATCCTGCCGCATCACCGCATCGAGGTCCGCGACGCCGCAGCACGGAAGCTCCACATCCCCGTATCCGGCAAACACCTCTGCGCCAAGCGCGACGATCGACGCGCCGTACAGTTCAAGTCGGAACTTCGGCGTGTCGGGAACCATCCGCGCATTGTCCGGCACTTTCCTCGCCGCCCCCCTGCCGCCGGACCCAGCCGCAGCCTCGGCCTCCTCCGCATCCTCAGGCATGAACGTGACCATCTGGTGGATGCCGAGCGCGACGACGTGCGGACACACCTGCCCATACGCCTGGTTCATCCTGCACGGACAGTGGGAGATCACCGTTCCGTCGTCCAGCACCTCGAACGACAGCCTCATCGGGTAGCCGGATGCCCCCGCCAGCTCTCCCGAGATCACGTGCTCAACGCCGTCCCATTCGGCCTTCAGCACGCTACCGCGCTGGACCAGGTTGAGGGCCTGGTTGAACACGTCGCCCCCACCCCATCCGATCAGAATGTCATTCGTAAAGTCAGCCGGTGTCATTTCGTATAAAACCCATCTCCTTGCGAATGGAGCCCATTCTGCAATCCAAACATGGCGGATTCTCCTCCGTGCCTCCGTGGCTCCGTGTGAGGTTTTCTCGCTTCAATCGGCGGATTCCCATCAAGGAAACGGGCGGCCCGAAGGCCGCCCGCTGCGCGTGAACCGCAGATTGCGGTTACTTCATCATCGCTGCCGCGACCTTCTTGAACGCCTTGACGTCCGCCTCGATGTGGGCGAGCGTGTACGTAGGATGCGTCCAGAAGGAGATCGTGGAGTCGGCGAGCGAATGCGCGACTTCGCAGTTGAACTTCGAGTAGTCGATCTTGCGGGCGGCAGGATCCTTGAACGGATACTGGCGCGTGCCGAAGCCCTTCTGCTTCGTGAACGCCTCCTCCTTGTACATCTCGGGCCACAGCACCGAGTAGGCGCAGGCGCCCTCGGCCTGGACCGCGGCGATGAACTCCTTCATCGTGCACTTCAGCTTGGAGGTGTCCACAACGAACGGGACGAGCCAGAAGCAGTTCTCGCGCTCCTTGGTGTCGACGGGGAGATACTTGATCAGCGGATGCCCCTTGAGTCCCTTGATCAGGGCCTTGCCGAGCTTCTTGCGCTGCGGCAGGTTCCACTTGTCGAAGCGCTCGAGCTCGCCGAGGCCGATGGCGCTCTGGATCTCCGTCATGCGGAAGTTGTAGCCGACGCGACGGTGGATGTAGAGCTGCTTGCCCTCCATCTTGAGGAGGTTGAGCTTTGCGCGGACGTCATATCCGTGGTCGCGCACGGAACGGCACTCCCAGGCGAGATCGTCGTCGTTGCAGCACACCATGCCGCCCTCGCCGCCGGTCGTGAAGTGCTTGCTCTGGCAGAACGAGAAGCAGCCGACGGTGCCGATCGTGCCCGCCTTCTTGCCCTTGTACCTGCCGCCGAAGCACTGTGCGCAGTCCTCGACCACGTAGAGGTTGTGCTTCTTCGCGATCTTCATGATCGGGTCCATGTCGGCGACCATGCCGTAGAGGTGCACTACGACGATCGCCTTGGTGCGCTTCGTGATCGCGGCCTCGATCTTTGCGGGATCGATGAGGTGATCCGTGCCGGTATCGACGAACACCGGGAGCGCCCCCGCCTGCAGCGCGCAGAACGAGGAGGCGATGAACGAATAGGACGTGCAGATCACCTCGTCGCCGGAGCCGATGCCAAGGGCCGTGAGCGCGACGTGGAGCGCCGCCGTGCCGTTGGAGACCGAGATCGCGTTCTTGACGCCGAGCCACTTGGCCCATGCGGCCTCGAACTGCATTCCCACGGGACCGGTCCAGTAGTTGACCTTGCCGGAGTGCAGGATGTCAAGCACCTTCTTGTCGGTCTTCGGATTGAACTGGGGCCACGCCGGGAACCCCTTGCTCCACACCTTCTTGCCGCCGTCTATGGCCAGCTTCTCGGCCTTCGGGGCCGCCTTGGCACACTTTGCCTTGACGCACTTTTTCACTGCCATTTCTGTTTTCCTTTCTTTGTGTCTTTAGTTCGCTTCCGCAACCAGCGGGCCCGCCAGCTCCTTGAGGAAGAAGAGGCGGCCCGGAAGAGTCGGAATCCACGAAGATGTGACGTTGCGGTCTGGCCCGTAGCGAAGGGTCATCCAGAAGCTCATTCCCTGCCACTGCATTCCGCGGCCGAGGGTCCCGTCGGCGCCGCCGATCGCGTAGTCTGCCGTGAACATGATCCCGGGCCCCATCGTGTTGGCCCTGCAGGGCACGAGCGTCGTGCGGCTCTTGAACGAGGTTATGGCGTTCTGCTCCACGGTGAGCGGATGCAGCTTAACCGCGATGCGGTACGGCTGCCTGAGCCATTCGGCGTCGGTCTTGAACTCCTCGCCGATCATCGGCTCCCAGAAGGCGATGTGGCACATGCGGCCTATGCCGTAGACGAGCACGAGCTTCGCGCCCTCCTTCTTCAGGGCGGCGATCTTCTTCGGGTAGGTAGGCAGGTTCTTCTTCGTCGCGAAGTTGCGGTGGTCCTCCGGGATCGTAAGCTTGCCGAGCGGGTTGTAGAACGCCTGCTCCATGGCGTACTGGAACGATGCGTCGCCGACGAGCGTGTTTCCCTTAGCGTCCGCCCACTCGTCCATGTTGAAGCACCACACGTGCTTGCAGTCCTGGTTCCATTCCTTGAGGAAGTACACCGCCCACTTGTACATGCCCATGGGGCCCACGGGAAGGATGAACGCGATCTTCTCCTTGCGCTCTGCGGCCTTCCTGATCTCGTTCGCGATCTCGTGGCCCATCTTCACGTCGAACTCCTTGACGTCCGCGCACTCCACAGGCTCGAAGTCCTTGTTCCAGAACTTCTGGCGCTTCGTCACCTCCGACGGCTTGTTCGCGCAGCACCTGTCGATCTTCTTCATGTCCCAGCCCTTCGGATAGAATCCTTCAAGCAAAGACCCTTTCACCGTTGACACAAAGTCCATTCAGCTATCCCTTTCTTTTTATTGGCGGAAGAGGCGTCTTCCGTGTATATGTGCGCAATTGTACCACAATGGCGACTGCGATTCAACCGTTCCGGCTACATCACGTTAAGGGCGTCGATGTCGATGGCGACGCGAATGTCCTTAGGCACGGGACGCGCCTTCGATATCCAGCGCCAGGCCGAGGATATGGCGCCGGAGGTCGCCGACCTTATCTGCACCATGAACCTGTACCATCCGTCCGCCCGCTCGATTGCGGGCGGGACGGCCTCGGTCACGGTCAGCCCCGGACACTTCGCGAGGGACTTCGAGTAGCATTCCGCCCAACGCTGCGCCGAGGCGCAATCCCTGGCGCGGAACAGTGCCGTTGCGAACCTCGTGTACGGGGGGAATCCCGCAGCCTCCCGGTCCCTGAGCTCGGCGTCGGCGAACCTGATGAAGTCCGCATCTGCGGCGGCACGGATCACGAACTCGTCCGGATGGAACGTCTGGATGAACACCTCGCCCGGCTTCTCGGCCCGCCCCGCCCTTCCCGAAACCTGCGCGATGAGCTGGAACGTGCGCTCCGCCGCCCGGAAGTCCGGCATGTTGAGCGACGCATCGGCGTTCAGCACCCCGACCAGCGTGACGTTCGGGAAATCCAGCCCCTTCGCTATCATCTGCGTCCCGATGAGCACGTCTGCCTCGCGCGCCCGGAACTTCGAGAGGATGTCGTCGTGCGAGTTCTTCCGGGACGTCGAATCGGCGTCCATGCGGAGTATGCGGGCGTGCGGGAAGCACTTGCGCAGGGCCTGCTCCGCCCGCTGGGTGCCTACGCCCACATAGGAGAAATCGTGCCCGCCGCAGTCCGGACACGTCATCGGCGGCGGTGTCCAGGCGCCGCATACGTGGCAGCGGAGGCAGCTGTCCACGGAATGGTACGTGTAGGCTACGCTGCAGTTCGGACAGGTGGCCACGTATCCGCATCCCCTGCATTCGCACACGCGGGAATAGCCCCGCCTGTTCAGGAAAAGGATCGTCTGCTCGCCGCGACGGATGCGCTCGGCGATGGCGTCCAGCAGGAACTTCGAGAAGATCGGGGCGGATGCGTACGCCTCGCACTCCTCCGCAAGGTTGAGGAGATGGACTGTCGGCATGGGATGCCCGGCGACGCGGGAGGCCATAGAGGCGAGGCCGTACTTCCCCCGCTTGGCGTTGAGCCACGTCTCGAGCGACGGGGTCGCGGACCCGAGAACGACCCGGCACCCTTCGAGCGAACCCCTCACCACGGCGACGTCACGGGCGTTGTACCGTGGCGTCTCGTCCTGCTTGTAGCTCACGTCGTGCTCCTCGTCCACGACTATCAGCCCCAGGTCGCGCACCGGCGCGAACACCGCGCTGCGCGGCCCGACGACCACGCGGGCCTCGCCCGTGCGGATGCGGTGCCACTCGTCGTACCGCTCGCCATCGGAAAGGGCCGAATGCAGGACGGCCACCTTGCCGCCGAAGCGTCCGGCGAACCGCCTCACCGTCTGCGGCGTGAGCGATATCTCCGGCACAAGCACTATCGCGCCGCGCCCCTCCGCCAGCTCGTGCGCGATCGCCTGGAGATAGACCTCCGTCTTGCCGGACCCCGTCACGCCATGGAGCAGTGTCGGTCGCGGCGGCCTGCCCGCCGCACCGCCGCCGATTATCGCCTCCAGTGCCTTGCGCTGCATGTCGTTCAGCGCGAGCGGCCTGGACGCAAGGACGGTGCGGCCCGCAAGCGGGTCGCGCCGCTGCGCATGCGGCTCTATGCGCACCACGCCCTTCGACGCAAGCGCGCGCAGGGTCGCGGGCGTCGTGGTGAACTCGCGGCAGAGCTGCTGCATCCATCCGCCGCCGACCCGCGCGATGTTGCCGAGAAGTTCGCGCTGGTATGCCGTGAGCCCGACATCGGACGCCCCAGCGACCGGCTCGACGAACAGGCGCTCCTTCGGCTTCGCGTTCGGCCTCAGCACTGCGGCCGGCACCGCCGCCCTTAGGCACGTCTCTATGGGCGAACAGGTGTACGAGGATATCCACCTCACGAGCCTGAGCATCTCGGGCGAGAAGAACGGGGCCTCGTCCGCAATGCCAAGGATCGGCCTGATCCTGTACGCCGGCGAGACGCCGTCGCCACTTTCGATGGAGAGGGCGAAGCCCCTCGCCTCGCGATGCCCGAACGGCACTCGCAGCAGTTGCCCCACCCGGATCCCACCAGACAATTCGACCGGCACTTCATAGGTGAAGAGCCGGTCGAGGGCAAGGTCTATGGCGACCTTTACAAGCACGTCAACTATTCAACGTCGAGGAACTGCGGCGCGGGATCGGCGTCGATCGTGTACGGCTGCTTGTTGAACATGACGGACGTGAGGGCGTACTTGGCCGTCTGCGTAATCACCGCGCCGCTCTTCCGGATCAGCACGAAGGCCTTGTTGGAGAACGGCGTATCGTACTTGGCGCCGTTGCTCTTCCCGATCTTGACCTCGGTGGAGCTGCCGTCGTACGTCTTCTCGTAGGTCTTCATCGCGCTGATGGGGATGTTGCGGGAGAAGAGCACGGGGTACACGTCGGAGATCTCGTCGGTTATGTTCGCCGCCACGCACCAGAGCAGGTTCTTGCCGTCAATCCTCGTAGCCCCGTTCGGGATGGCGGGCACGCCCGCGCCGTTCAGCACGGAGAGGTCGACGCCGCTGACGTACGGCTTCCACTGCGTGGAATCCGTGATCTTCGTCATGTCGAACAGGTAGGTGAAGTAGTCCGCACCGGAGGAAACCGCGCCCGAGAGCGGATCGGTGGTCGTGTCGGCCCCATCATCCGCCTGCGTCTTCGGCCACACGTTGCCAAGGCCGAGCGCCTCGCGCTCCGTGTTCGCCGACGTGATGGCCACGAACAGGTTCCTGCCGCGCATGCCGCAGGCCGAAAGGTTGGCCTTGATCATTGCGGACGAGATCGCCGGGAACAGCGCACCCATGAGAATGCCGAGAATGCCGATTACAACAAGCAGCTCGACGAGCGTAAATCCTTCGTTTTTCTTTTTCATGTAAATATCTCCTGATTCTTTTGGTTCGATTGGTTGGGATTATCTCATTTTGCGTCGCTAAACGCAACTGGTTATTTTATTGCCTCCTATTGACGCCTGGAAAGCACGTCGCGCTCGTACTTGAGCACCTCCGCCATCCAGCATTCGTCCGCCGGGAGCTTCGCCCTCGCGCAGAACTCCTTCCACACCTCCTGCCACGGGTAGCACTTGAGCTCCTCCTGGAGGACGAGCTGCTCGGTGTACTGGCGGGCGTCCTGCAGGGCCTTGAGGGTCTCCTGCGGCTCGAGCATCGCCTGGAGGAGCGCCTTCTGCATGTTGCGCATCCCGAGCACCCATGCCGCGATCCTGTTGATGGAGGCGTCGAAGTAGTCGAGCGCGATGATGAAGTTCTCCACGCCGTTGCGGACGATCTCGTGTGCGCAGGCGGTGACCGCATCGTCAAGGCGGATCACGTGGTCGGAGTCCCAGCGGACCGGACGCGACACGTGGAACGCCACCTTGCCGGAGAAGAGCAGCAGCGTGCTGATCTTGTCAGCGACGTTCTCGGAGATGTGGAAGTGCCCGGTGTCGAGAAGGCAAAGGATGTTGTTCTTCATCGCGTAGCACATGTAGAACTCGTGCGAGCCTGGGGTGCAGCTCTCGACGCCTATGCCGAAGAGCTTGGACTCGATTGTCGGGATGCAGTACTTCTTGTTGTACTTGTACCTGAAGATCCTGTCGTACGACTCCTTGAGGCGCTTGCGCGGCCCGAAGCGGTCCGAAGGCTCGTCCTTGAAGCCGTCCGGGACCCAGAAGTTGACGGCGCACGGGGTGCCGAGCTCCTTGCCGAAGTACTCTGCGATCTTGAGGCAGGCGATGCCGTGCTCGATCCAGAACTTGCGCACCCTCGGATCCTCGCTCGCGAGGGTAAGCCCGTCTGCGAGCGGGTGCGAGAAGAACGTCGGGTTGAAGTCGAGGCCGAGGCCGCGCTTCTTCGCGAACTCCACCCACTTCCTGAAGTGCTTCGGCTCGAGCCTGTTGCGCTCCACCTTCTTGCCGTCCTCGAATATCGCGTAGCACGCGTGCAGGTTTATGCGGTGCTTGCCGGGGATGAGCGAAAGCGCCTCGTCAATGTCTGCCATCAGCTCTTCCGGGGTGCGGGCCTTGCCCGGATAGTTGCCCGTGGTCTGGATGCCGCCCGTGAGCGAGCCGGCATTCTCGAACCCGCCGACATCGTCACCCTGCCAGCAGTGCATGGATATCGAAACCTTCTGGAGTGCGCCTATCGCCTTCTCGGTATCGACACCGAGCACGGCGTATTTCCTTTTCGCTTCCTGGTAACTCATTTCCGTGGTTCTCCTGTTGTTTGCCTTAAAGTCCAATGCCCCTTGCGCCAGCGGGGCCGTTTTGGTATAATCCGCGCCGTTTTTGACCGACCGTCGGGGCGTAGCGCAGTCTGGTAGCGCGTTTGCTTGGGGTGCAAAAGGTCACGAGTTCAAATCTCGTCGCTCCGACCATTTACTTTCCCCCTCACCTTCCGCCTGATTTGCGACAGGCTCTTTGTGCCGCCGCATCTCAATCTCACGCCGCCGTCACTTGAGCGGCGTGAGTATCATGTTCCTGAAATCGGCGTCGGAGTGGTCGCCCTGGATGTAGAGCGGGCCGGACACGAACTCGTTCGCCGTCATTGCGCCGCCGGTGATTCCGACGACCGGAACGTTGTCGATTATTGTCACCCCGTTCAGCACAACCGTAAGGTGTCGCCTGTAGAGCGTGACGTCGACGGTCTGCCACTCTCCGGCCTTCTTCTCCGCCGCCACGCGGGGCGTGACGCGCCCGTAGTACGCGGCCATGTTGTGGCAGTCAACGGGCTTGCCGTAGCTGTCTATCACCTGTATCTCGTAGATGCCGCGCAGATACACGCCGGAGTTGCAGCCCGGCAGAACGCGCACGTCGTACCTGAGGTTGAAGTCGTAGAAGTCGGCGCGCTTCGTCCGCAGGTTGCCGTTCCTGTGGAGCGACTTGCCGTTCGCGTCGCGCTGTATGCGGTTGGAGAGAACGCCGTCCTTCAGAGACCAGCCGTTGGCCTTCTTGGGTTCCATCAGCTCGAAGTCGGCGATGGTCCCGGCGAGGATGTCTATCGGCTTGCCGCGCACTGCGGCCTTGAGGTCGGGCGCCGGCCCTACGATCGGGGGATTGCGCTTCGCCGAGAACGTCTGGACCTCGCCCACGGGCTTGCCGTTGCCGTCCACCTTCTGGAGCGTGCACGCGGCCCAGTCTCCGCGGATCTTCAGCACCACGCGGTCGCGCCTCCACGCGCCCTTGTCCTGGGGCAGATCCTTCGGCTTGTGGTTGCCGAACGTGAGCGTCACGCATCCCTTTCCGACCTTCAGGTCGTCCCCCGCGACCGTGAACGGGCTGCCCCAGCGCCACAGCAGAAGCGCGCTCGGCTTGCCGTCCTCGCCCTTCGAGAGTATCAGGTGCCCGGCGTTCATCGTGTCGAACGGCAGGGTGAGGGCCCAGCTTCCGTACGGACAGCAACGCGCCTTGCAGCAAGGCTTGCAGGCCGACGCCGGAGAAAGCTCCGTCGCCACGATGTCGGCCATCTGCCTTACGGCACAGTCCTTCGACCCCTTCCCGATCTTGCGCACGGCACACGCCTGCTCGGCGAATCCGCACCAGCGCAGCTGGTCGAGGAAGAACATCGTGCGGTACTGGTCGCCGCCCTTCGCGGCGGCATCGAGCAGGGCCGCCGTCCACACCTCGCGGGGCGTGTCGGAGAACCAAGACCAGAACTGCCACCACGACGGGGCGGCCCGCATCACGTACTGGCTCACGGCGGCGACCTGCGCCGCCACCATCGGGTCTGTCGCGTACGCGGGCTTCACCTTGGCGAGCAGGGCGGACGCGTTCTCCGCGCTCTCGACGAACGAGGCGAGCTTGCCGTCGGAGGTCTCGGCCTCGATCGCATCGCGGTTGGCGGCATGCCACTCCACCGCCATCGGATGGGACTTGTTGGGCTTCATCGCTGCGCCATAGTCCGCGAACGGATTCGGGTCAGCCGCGCCTACGGACATTACAACGGCCATGGCCGTCACGAAAAAAAGATTCTTCATTGTATTCATCGCTCCTTCCTTTTGAACGCCTTAGCCCCACATCTCCCTGCGCCACGGTTCGCGCATGGTCTGGTAGAGGAACCGCTCTGCGGCGGGATCGTCGACCGCGTGCAGCGTCTCGGGGTCGAACCGGAACCCGCGCCCGAGCCGTTCGGCCACGATGCCGAGGTTGAACATGGTGCAGGAGCGGAATCCGTTCGACTCGTTGAGCGCGAACGTCCTGCGGTTCCTGCAGCTGTCGATGAAGTCCGTCTGCTGTGCGGCGGGCTTCGGGAGATCCGCGAGTATCTTCTCCGCGTCCAGCTCCTTGCCGCCGGCGTCCACGAGGCGGAGCGTCTTGCCGCCCTTCGCCTTCGGGTACACGCAAAGGCCGTTGGAGCCGCGCAGGAGAGGCTCGCCCTTCAGCGTCTCGTCGCCGTCAAGCACAACCTCCGTGCCGTCCGCATACGTGAGCGTGATGCGGTCGAAGCGGCCGACCGCCTCGGGATGCTGCTTCGGCCCGACGTAATCGACCTTCACCGGGCTCGTGTCGTCCTTGCAGAGGAGGTACTGGAGCGGATCGAGATAGTGCTGCGCCATGTCGCCGAGCCCGCCCGAATCGTAGTCCCAGTAACCGCGGAAGGACGTGCCGGCGCGGTGTGCCGTGTACGGCTTCCACGGCGCGGGACCGAGCCACATGTCCCAGTCGAAGCCCTGCGGGATCGGCTCCGGCGCGGCGTTCACGCGGCCGGACCAGAAGAACTTCCAGCTGAAGCCCTGCCCGGCCCCGAACGTGCACTTGATCGGGCCTTTCC